>CP102260.1:0-10000 GCA_025146925.1 [Bacteroides] pectinophilus
ATGGAAGATTTAATCAGGGAAAAATGGGATGATATTTTAAAAGCCATGAAAGAGGAATATGAGATTCAGAATATCTCATTCAATACATGGATTCTTCCTCTCAAGCTTTATGCAGTAGAAGACTCTACTGTTTATGTAACTGCGCCTATGGAGAACATGGGAATTAACTACATAGAAAAAAAATATCTTGTTCCTCTCAAAGTTACTATAGGTGAGATTGTCGGAGAAGAACTGGATGTTAAGCTTATTTCTGACAAGGATGCCAAGACTCATAAAGAAGAGATTCATAAGCTTAATGCAAGAGCCAATGTATCCGGTTCTGCCGAAGCAGTGAATATGGGACTTAAACCTAACTATACATTTGAGACATTTGTCGTTGGTAACAATAATAATCTTGCACATGCCGCAGCACTTGCAGTAGCTGAGACACCGGGACATGTATATAATCCGCTGTTCATCTACGGAGGTGCCGGACTTGGCAAGACCCACCTTATGCAGGCTATTGCTCATTTTATCATGCAGAATAATCCTGACCTTAAGGTTCTTTATGTTACATCAGAGACATTTACCAATGAGCTGATTGAATCCCTGAAGAATCAGAAGATGACTAATCAGGAGTTCCGTAATAAGTATCGTAATATTGATGTGCTGTTGATCGATGATATTCAGTTCATTATCGGTAAGGAAAGTACGCAGGAGGAGTTCTTCCATACGTTCAATGCGCTTTATGATGCTAATAAGCAGATCGTTATTTCATCAGATAAGCCGCCTAAGGAGATGGAGACTCTTACTGAACGTCTGCGTACAAGATTTGAGATGGGACTTACTGCCGACATCCAGATTCCTACATATGAGACTAAGATGGCCATTCTTAATAAGAAGTCTGAGGCCGAAGGCTATAATATTCCTGATGATGTTAAGGATTATGTTGCCACACACATTAAGTCAAGTATCCGTGAGCTTGAGGGTGCGCTTACAAAACTTGTAGCATTTTCAACACTTTCGCATCAGCCGCTCACTGTTGAGTTTGCTGAGGATACACTTAAGGATCTTATATCACCTGAGGACAAGCGTGAGGTTACTCCTGAACTTATCATTCAGATCGTGGCAGATCATTTTAATCTTACTCCTGAGGATATTATATCCCAGAAGCGTAATGCCGAGATTTCAAAGCCACGACAGATTGCAATGTATCTGTGCCGTACCATGACCGATACTCCGCTTGAGCAGATTGGACGCTATTTCGGTAACAGGGATCATACAACAATTCTTCATGGTTACAGGAAGGTTAATAAGGAAGTTACTAATAGTATAGAGACGCGTTCCCTTATTGAGATACTTATTAAAAAGATTAACCCTTCTTAACCGTTTTATAAAAGTTATTAACAAGTTATTTTGTTGATAAGTCTAATAACTTTCGCGTTTTTTGTGTATAACTTTGTAGTTTTGTTGTTAATTTGTGGTGAAATCCGGTTAATTATTAACATTTTTATTTTTTGCTTCCAAAATCGATTTTGAGTTATCAAGAGCTGTCCACACAAATTTAAGGATCGTTCAACATACTTTTTAAGTCGTTTTTTATCAGTAACCGCAAGGGCTGGAATAGGTTATCAACTTATTAACAGCCCCTACTACGAATACTACGGAAGTAAATTATTTAAATATGCCTTTTTGACACCGTTAATTCTTCACATTCACTTTTCAACATTTTCGAAAGGGAGGATATATTCCATGAAATTAGTTTTTTCAAAGTCAGAACTCTCAAAGGGAGTTAATATTGTTTCAAAAGCAATTCCTACCAGAACATCAATGCCTATACTCGAATGTATAATGATTGATTCCACCGAAGGTCAGATCAAGTTCACTGCCAATGACATGGAGCTTGGAATTGAGACTATTGTAGAAGGCGATATTCTTGAGAAGGGCAAGATTGCAATTGATGCAAAGATTTTTTCTGATATTGTCCGTAAGCTTCCTGATAATGATATTACTATCCAGACTGATGATAATTACAATGCACTGATTACCTGTGAGAATTCAAAGTTCAATATATCAGGTAAATCAGGTGATGATTTTTCATTCCTTCCAGTTATTGAAAAGCAGAAGTCTATAAGACTTTCACAGTTTGCATTGAGAGAGCTTGTTAATCAGACTATATTCTGTACAGCTCCTAATGACAACAATAAGATGATGGCAGGTGAGCTTTTTGAGGTTATTGACTCAGAACTTAAGGTAGTAGCACTTGACGGACACAGAATTGCCATACGTAAGAAGAAGCTTGAAGGAAGAGCAGATGATGTAAAGGTTGTTGTTCCGGGTAAGACGCTTAACGAGATAAGCAAGATTCTTTCTACAGATGCCGATGACATGATGAATATTTATTTCTCAAATAATCACATTTTGTTTGAGTTTGACCAGACTATTGTTGTTTCAAGACTTATAGAGGGTGAATACTTTAAGATAAGCCAGATGCTTTCAAGTGATTATGAGACCAGGATTACTGCCAATAAAAAAGAGATGCTTGGTTCTATAGACAGAGCAACACTGCTTATCAAAGAAAGCGACAAAAAGCCGATTATTCTTAATATCACTGACGGCAATATGGAAGTTAAGGTTGTATCTTCAATTGGTTCACTTAATGAGAATGTTGCAGTTGAAAAAGAGGGAAAGGACATAATGATTGGCTTTAACCCTAAGTTTCTTATGGATGCACTTGGTAAGATAGATGATGAGAACGTCGACATATATCTGCTTAATCCTAAGGCACCATGTTTCATACGTGACAAGGAAGAGAATTACATTTATCTGATTCTTCCTGTCAACTTTACGGCTTAATGATAATAAACAGGTAAGAAATGCAGTTAGGATTACAGTTTGGAATGGAGTATTTATGCAGGTAATTAAACTCAGAGACGAGTATATAAAACTCGGTCAGGCGCTTAAGGCAGCCGGTCTTGTGGAATCCGGAGTTGAAGCAAAGATTGTTATTACTGACGGTGAGGTTACTGTTAACGGACAGGTTGAGACTCAGAGAGGCAAGAAGCTTCACGGTGGAGACATCGTTGAATTTGACGGCGAACAGATAAAGATTGAAGATTAACAGATTAAAGCAGGAAAGTCATACAGATTATGATAGTTAAGTCAATTAATTTAAAAGATTACAGAAATTACGAATTACTCAATATTGAATTATCCGATAAGACTAACATAATCTATGGCGATAATGCACAGGGAAAGACCAATATACTTGAGTCCATGTATGTAGGTGCGACAACAAAGAGCCACAGGGGAAGCAAGGACAAAGAGCTTATAAGATTCGGCTGTGACGAAGCACATATTAAGATGATTGTATGCAGGAATGATATTGATTACCGTATAGACATGCACATCAAGAAGAATAAAGCAAAAGGCATTGCAGTTAACGGTATACCGCTGAAGCGTTCGGTAGAGCTGTTCGGCATTGTCAATATGGTTTTTTTCTCTCCGGAGGACCTGAATATCATCAAGGATGGTCCGGCTGAGCGAAGAAGATTTATGGATATGGAGCTCAGCCAGCTTGATAAAGTTTATGTGTTTAATCTTATGCAGTATAACAAGGTTCTTATGCAGCGCAATAAGCTGCTCAAGGATATAGCTTTCCGTCCTGACAGCATGGATACGCTTGATGTGTGGGATATGCAGCTCGTCAGATACGGTGAAGAGGTAATAAAGGGAAGAACAGAATTTGTAATAAAGCTCAATGATATAGTCAGCAGAATACATTCCAAGTTGTCCGGAGGCAGGGAAGAGCTGAAAATTGAGTATCTTCCGTCAGCAGACAGTGGAGAGCTCGGAAGCTGTACCGCTTCATCAAGAGATAAGGATATACGCTTTGGAGCGACCGCTTACGGTCCGCACAAGGATGATATAATTTTTTATATAAATGGCAATGATGTCAGAAAATACGGTTCGCAGGGACAGCAGAGAACTGCGGCATTGTCACTTAAGTTAGCGGAGATAGAGCTTGTAAGACAGACAATTAATGATACACCGATTCTTTTACTGGATGATGTATTATCGGAGCTTGACGAGAACAGACAGAATTTTCTCATGGAGAGTATGGGGGACATACAGACTGTAGTTACGTGTACGGGATTAGAGGAGTTTATTAATAACAGAATCAGTCTCGACAAGGTGTTCAAAGTAGTGAACGGACATGTATATTAAGAAAGTGAGGATATAAAATTGGCAGAGTATGGTGCAGAACAGATTCAGATTCTTGAAGGACTGGAAGCTGTAAGAAAAAGACCGGGAATGTATATTGGTACAACCTCATCGAGAGGACTTCATCATCTGGTATATGAGATTGTTGATAATGCCGTAGATGAAGCACTTGCAGGATACTGTACTGAGATAGACGTGCTGATTAACAAGGATAATTCGATAACTGTTACTGATAACGGAAGAGGTGTACCTGTAGATATTAATGCAAAGGCAGGCAAGCCTGCAGTTGAGGTAGTATTTACAATTCTGCATGCCGGCGGTAAGTTCGGCGGTGGAGGATATAAGGTATCAGGCGGACTTCACGGTGTAGGTGCGTCTGTTGTTAATGCGCTTTCTGAGTGGCTTGAGGTACGTGTTAAGCGTAACGGACACATTTATGAGCAGAGATACCAGCGCGGCAAGGTAATGGAGCCGCTTACAATTGTCGGTGAATGTCCTTTGGAAGAGACCGGAACAATGGTACATTTTCTGCCTGATAAGGAGATATTTACCGAGACAACGGTTTATGAATATGACATTCTCAAGCAGAGATTAAGAGAGATGGCATTCCTTACCAAGGGAATTAAGATTATCTTAAGGGATGAGAGAGAAGGTATTGAGCAGGAGAGAGTGTTCCATTACGAGGGCGGAATAAAGGAATTTGTTGAGTATCTTAACAAGAGCAAGACTCCTCTTTATGAGCAGATTATATACTGTGAAGGTGTCAAAAATAATGTACAGGTTGAAGTTGCAATGCAGCATAATGATTCCTATACTGAAAGCACGTTTACATTTGTTAATAATATAAATACACCG
The DNA here is from genome assembly GCA_025146925.1 of [Bacteroides] pectinophilus. Lineage (NCBI taxonomy): Bacteria > Bacillati > Bacillota > Clostridia > Eubacteriales > [Bacteroides] pectinophilus. The sequence goes on from CP102260.1 coordinate 5,059, forward strand.
GAGGGCGGAACACACCTTGCCGGCTTTAAGAACGCACTTACCAAGACATTCAATGATTATGCAAGGGCTAACAGGATTCTTAAGGACAGCGACCAGAATCTTACAGGTGATGACATAAGAGAAGGTCTCACTGCAATTGTAAGTGTTAAGATTGAAGACCCACAGTTCGAGGGACAGACCAAGCAGAAGCTTGGCAATACTGAAGCACGTACAGCAGTTGACAGTGTTGTAAGTGAGCAGCTCACATATTTCTTAGAGCAGAATCCTGCGGTTGCCAAGGCAATATGCGAGAAGTCACTGCTTGCACAGAGAGCAAGGGATGCCGCGCGTAAGGCAAGGGATCTTACAAGACGTAAAACCGCGCTTGAGTCAACAAGTCTTCCGGGCAAGCTTGCAGACTGTACGGATAAGAATCCTGAAAACTGTGAGATATATATTGTTGAGGGTGATTCTGCCGGCGGTTCAGCCAAGACTGCAAGAAGCCGTGCAACGCAGGCAATACTTCCTCTCCGCGGTAAGATACTTAATGTCGAGAAGGCAAGACTTGACCATGTGCTCGGCAACGCTGAGATAAAGGCGATGATTACCGCATTTGGTACGGGAATACATGATGATTTTGATATAAGCAAGCTTCGTTATCACAAGATAATTATTATGACGGATGCCGATGTTGACGGTGCGCATATAGCAACGCTGCTTCTTACGTTCCTGTACAGATTCATGCCGGAGCTTATCAAGCAGGGACATGTATATCTTGCACAGCCACCGCTTTACAAGATTGAGAAGAATAAAAAGGTATGGTACGCATACAGCGATGAGGAACTTAATAATATCATGACGGAGATCGGCCGTGACCAGAACAACAAGGTACAGCGTTATAAGGGCCTTGGTGAGATGGATGCCGAGCAGCTCTGGGAGACTACAATGGATCCGGAAAAGAGAATTCTTCTCAGAGTGAATATGGATGATGATTCTGCATCTGAGCTGGATGTAACATTTACAACTCTTATGGGAGATAAGGTAGAGCCTAGAAGAGAATTTATTGAAACTAATGCCAAGTATGTTAAGAATCTTGACATTTAACGAATATGATGTGGAAAATCTTAACACATAAGGAATGGAGCTAAAATAATGGATGAACATATCTTTGACAAGGTTCATGATGTAGACCTGCAGAAGACAATGGAAGACTCATATATCGATTATGCCATGAGTGTAATCGCATCAAGAGCGCTTCCGGATGTAAGAGACGGTTTGAAGCCTGTGCAGAGAAGAATCCTCTTCTCAATGATAGAGTTGAATAACGGACCTGACAAGCCTCATAGAAAATGTGCCCGTATCGTCGGTGATACAATGGGTAAATACCACCCACACGGTGACTCATCAATATACGAGGCACTTGTTAAGCTTGCCCAGGATTTCTCGACAAGATATCCGCTTGTAGACGGACATGGTAACTTCGGTTCTGTTGATGGTGACGGTGCTGCCGCCATGCGATACACAGAGGCAAGATTAAGCCGTATTTCCATGGAGATGCTGGCAGACATAAATAAAAACACTGTTGATTTTATACCTAACTTCGATGAGACTGAGAAGGAGCCTACGGTGCTTCCTTCAAGATATCCTAATCTGCTTGTTAACGGAACATCAGGTATCGCGGTAGGTATGGCAACTAATATACCTCCGCATAATCTGCGCGAGGTTATTAATGCTGTTGTTAAGATTATAGATAATCAGGTTGAAGAGGACAGAGACACAACTATCGAGGAGATACTTAATATTGTTAAGGGACCTGACTTCCCTACCGGAGCCATGATTCTTGGCAAGATGGGAATAGAGGAGGCATACAGGACAGGAAGAGGCAAGATTCGTGTCCGCGCCGTAACAGATATAGAGCCTATGGCCAACGGCAAGAACAGAATTGTTGTTACAGAGCTTCCTTACATGGTCAACAAGGCTAAGCTTATAGAGAAGATAGCTGAGCTTGTAAGAGAGAAAAAGATAGATGGAATAACGGATCTTCGTGATGAGTCTGACAGAAGCGGTATGAGAATATCAATCGAGCTGAGAAGAGACGTTAATCCTAACATAGTGCTTAACCAGCTTTTTAAGCATACACAGATGCAGGATACATTTGGTGTTATTATGCTTGCACTTGTAGATAACCAGCCGAAAGTACTTAATCTTCTTGATATGCTGATATATTACCTCAGGCACCAGAAGGAAGTCATAACCAGAAGGACACAGTACGACCTCAACAAAGCAGAGGAGCGTGCACACATTTTACAGGGATTAATGATTGCTCTCGATAATATTGACAGAGTAATATCTATAATCCGTGGTTCGGAGAATGTACAGACAGCCAAGGAAAGCCTGATGAAAGAATTTGAACTTTCGGATGTTCAGGCACAGGCAATTGTAGACATGCGTCTGCGTGCTCTTACAGGTTTGGAAAGAGCCAAGCTGGAAGCAGAGTATGCTGAACTTATAAAGAAAATCGAGGAATATAAGGCAATACTTGCTGATGAGAAGAAGCTTCTCGGCGTAATCAGAACTGAGATTCTTGTTATAGCAGACAAATATGGTGATGACAGAAGAACATCTATCGGATTCGATGAGTTTGACATATCCATGGAAGATATAATTCCGGACGAACCGGTTGTTATTGCGAGAACTAACCTCGGATATATCAAGAGAATGACACTTGATAATTTCAAGGCACAGCATCGCGGCGGTAAGGGTATCAGGGGAATGCAGACAATTGATCAGGATTATATTGAAGACCTTTTCATGACAACGTCACATCATTATCTGATGTTCTTTACTAATACGGGAAGAGCTTACAGAATGAAGGCTTATGAGATTCCTGAGGCAGGAAGAACTGCAAGAGGAACTGCGGTAATCAACCTTCTGCAGCTTCAGCCGGGTGAGACTATAACTGCAGTCATACCTATAAGGGAATATAATGATAACAACTATCTGTTTATGGCAACACGTAACGGAATTGTCAAGAAGACCAAGGTTACTGAATATTCCAATATCAGGAAAAATGGCATTCAGGCGATAACAATACGTGACAATGACGAGCTTATAGAGGTTAAGCTTACTGATGACACCAAGGATATAATGCTCGTTACAAAGCTTGGTATGTGCATAAGATTTAAAGAAACTGATGTACGTCCTACAGGAAGAACGTCAATGGGTGTAATAGGAATGGATCTTATGGATGAAGACCAGGTAGTAGGCATGCAGATTGACAGTCAGGGAGATTCACTTCTTATAGTTTCGGAAAAAGGTCTCGGCAAGAGAACACTGATAGAAGAGTTTACAACACAGCACCGTGGCGGCAAGGGTGTGAAGTGTTATAAGATCAACGAAAAGACAGGTAATGTAGTCGGAGTTAAGGCTGTTGATGACACAAGAGAGATTATGCTCATAACAACAGAGGGCATAATTATCAGGATTAAGGCTCAGGATATATCAATACTTGGAAGAATAACATCAGGTGTCAAGCTGATTAATCTTGAAGATGGCGTAACTGTTGCATCTGTTTCAAAGGTCAGAAGAAAGCCACAGGATGGTGATGATCACGACGCAGACGGATTTGATGAAGAAGACGAGGAAGACAGCGAAGATGAGAACAATACAGACAACTGATATAACAGAGAACATCAGGCAGATGTGTATCGAAGCTAACCACTATCTGTCTGACGATATGAAGCAGGTCTTCAACAAAGCAGTTGATAACGAAGAATCACCTCTTGGAAGGCAGGTTCTTGAGCAGCTTAAGGAAAATCTTGAGATTGCATCATCAGATATGATTCCCATATGTCAGGATACCGGAATGGCAGTAATATTTATGAATGTCGGACAGGAAGTACATTTTGAGGGTGGCAGCATCACGGATGCTGTCAACGAAGGTGTGCGTCAGGGATATACCGAAGGCTACCTCAGAAAATCCGTAGTAGGAGATCCTATAATCAGGGAGAATACCAAAGACAATACGCCTGCGGTAATACACTATGACATAGTTCCCGGAGACAAGGTTGAGATAACAGTTGCACCTAAGGGATTCGGAAGCGAGAACATGAGCAGAATATTCATGCTTAAGCCGGCTGACGGAATAGAAGGCGTAAAAGAGGCAATACTTACAGCAGTAAAGGATGCCGGTCCTAATGCATGTCCACCTATGGTAGTGGGAGTTGGTATAGGCGGAACATTTGAAAAATGTGCACTGTTAGCGAAGAAAGCACTTACAAGAGACCTCAACTGCAAATCAGATATACAATATGTAAATGATCTTGAAGAAGAGATGCTTGATAAGATAAACAGACTCGGAATAGGTCCTGGAGGACTTGGAGGCACACAGACAGCTCTCGCTGTCAACATAGAGACATATCCGACCCATATAGCAGGCCTTCCGGTGGCAGTTAATATCTGTTGTCATGTCAACAGACATGCACACCGCGTAATCTAGTATAATTGTATATAAAGAATGGAGATAAGCATATGGACAGATATATAAATGCACCATTATCAGACGAAGATGCAGCCGGCTTAAGAGCAGGAGACTATGTATACATTACTGGAACTATATATACTGCAAGAGATGCAGCACATAAGAGAATGGCTGAAGCACTTGAAAAAGGAACTGCACTTCCTATAGATATGAACCATAACATCATATATTACATGGGACCATCCCCGGCAAGAGAAGGCCGTCCAATTGGTTCTGCAGGTCCTACCACGGCAAGCAGAATGGACAAATATGCGCCGGATCTGCTTGATCTCGGACTTAAGGGAATGATAGGCAAAGGCAGGAGAAGTCAGGCAGTTAAGGATGCCATTGTGCGCAACAAGGCAGTATATTTTGCAGCTGTAGGAGGAGCAGGAGCTTTACTATCAAAGAGAATCACGAGCTCCAGGGTGATAGCTTATGATG
>CP102260.1:2290000-2577500 GCA_025146925.1 [Bacteroides] pectinophilus
AAATTTTCCTCATTTCCACGCCCTGCGCATATGCGTTCCGGGCAATAATTAATACTGACACAAAGCTGCGCCGTCATGACGTCAGCCTTTTAATAGTACATCCTAGGCATTTTCATGTCAATTATTTTTTCATCCTGTTCCGCTATGCAGCTCTCTGTGCGTGCATAAGCTTTCTGTAGCTTACTGTAAAGTATGCTATCTCCGCTATTGCAGTTATAGTCCAGGAACAGCTGTATACAAGATAAAGTGAAGGAACCGTGTGGAAATATGCAAATATCGTGTACACCCAGATGATACGGAATATGCACGAACCCATTATCACTATAAATGTAGGAACAATACTTTTGCCTATTCCACGGCACGCTGCTATTGTACAGTCCATGAATGCACTTATGAAAAATGAAAATCCCATAACATGAAGTCTCTGCAGTCCTGCGTCAACTACTGCAGTCTCTGTTGTAAATACCGACAGGAACTGACGTCCGAATATAATAAGAAGTCCTCCGCCAATAAGACCTACAAGTGCCGAATAGAACAGGCTTATAAAATAACTCTTTAGCACACGTTCATGTCTGCCTGCACCGAGATTCTGTCCCATGAATGTCGCGCATCCTGTGTAGATTGCAGCCATTACATTGAACATAAGCGCATCCGCATTGGCAGCCGCTGAATTACCGGACACCATAACCGCATCGAATGAATTGACACCGGTCTGTATAAACAGATTGGCAAGTGCAAATATTGAATTCTGAAGTCCTGCCGGAAGTCCCAGCACCAGAACTGCCTTTGCAAGCACAGGGTCTATCTTAAGCTCGTCCATGCGAAGGCGGCAGCTGTCATTTCTTCCAAACATATGCTTAACAGTAAGGCCCGCTGATATGTACTGCGCAATAATACTTGCTATTGCAACACCCTCAGCAGCCATTCCGCATCCTATTACAAATACAAGATTAAGAATGATATTAACCACACCGCCACAGGACAGGTAAATAAGAGGTCTGTTGGTCTCACCTTTTGCACTGAGCACACCATTACCGAAGTTGAATACTGCAAGAGCCGGCATTCCAAGCCCGTATATTCTGAAATACAGAACTGCTCCGTCTATGAGTTCCTCCTTGGTATTGAGCATCGTAAGCATCGTTCTCGCAAATCCGACACATATAGCACTTAATATAACTCCTATTATTATACACAGCAGCAGCGATGTATGAACCGTGCGGGCTGTTTTCTTATCATCTCCCGCACCAAGCTGCTGTGCAGCTCTTACATTAATTCCGCTTCCCATACCTATAAGAAGTCCGGTAAATAATGTAACCAGCAGTGTTGTCGAGCCTACCGAACCAAGTGCCTCATAGCTTGCAAATCTTCCGACAACAGCCACATCAGTCATATTGAAAAGTATCTCGAGTACCTGTGAACACATCAGCGGAATGCTGAATATAATTATATTCTTCCACAAAGAGCCTTGTGTAATATCTATTTTTTTCTTATCTTTATAATCTGCCATATTATTTTCCGATCTTATCTTTCCATATAAATAATCATTGCGGTACAGATTAGGATATTATCACTACATTTACATAATTTCAATATATTTATTATAATTGCACAGCTATACTTTAAATAAAAAATAGTGTATACTAACTCTTGATATTTACCAGAAACGGAGAAATGTTTTTATGATTTTATCATGTAATGATATATGTAAGGCATTCGGCACGGACGAGATTCTTAAGCATGTTTCCTTTCACATTGAAGACCGTGAAAAGGCTGCCATAGTCGGAATAAACGGTGCCGGCAAGTCTACATTAATGAAGATAATTGCCGGGGACAGCACGCCTGACACAGGACAGGTCATACTTGCCCACGGCGCTACAATGGGATATCTCGCGCAGCATCAGAACCTTGATACTGACAATACCATTTTTGATGAGCTCTTAAGCATCAAGGCTGACATACTTAATATGGAAAGCACTATGCGCCGGCTTGAGGCGGACATGAAGAATGTAGAGGGTGCTGAGCTTGAGGATATGCTTGAACGTTATTCAAGACTTACACATTCCTTTGAGCAGATGAACGGTTACGCCTACAAGAGCGAGATTACCGGTGTTCTTAAGGGACTTGGCTTTACAGAGGAAGATTTTACTAAGAAGGTTAATACCCTCTCCGGCGGACAGAAGACAAGAGTTGCGCTCGGACGCCTGCTGCTTACAAAGCCTGACATTATCCTGCTTGATGAGCCTACCAACCATCTTGACCTCGAATCCATCAAGTGGCTTGAGACTTTTCTTCTCAATTATCCGGGAAGCGTGCTCATCGTTGCGCATGACAGATATTTTCTTGACCGTATCGTTACTAAGATTGTTGAACTCGATAACGGCGTATGTACCGTGTATCAGGGCAATTACACACAGTATTCCGAGAAGCGTGCAATCGTGCGCAATATGAAGCTTAAGGAATATCTTAACCAGCAGCGTGAGATTAAGCATCAGGAAGCCGTAATAACCAAGCTTAAGCAGTTCAACCGTGAAAAGTCCATTAAGCGCGCCGAGAGCCGTGAAAAGGCTCTTGATAAGATTGAGCTTGTTGAGAAGCCTACAGAAGTCAATGACAAAATGCACATAATGCTTGAGCCTAAGATTGAGAGCGGCAATGATGTTCTTACCGTAACAGGGCTTACCAAAGGCTTTGACGGCAGAACTCTTTTCCATGATGTCAATTTTGACATAAAGCGCGGCGAACATGTTGCACTTATCGGAAGCAACGGAACCGGCAAGACAACAATACTTAAGATTATCAACGGAATATTCGGTCCTGACAGCGGTGAATTCAGGCTTGGCTCTAAGGTCACAATAGGCTACTATGACCAGGAGCATCATGTCCTTGATCCGGACAAGACCCTCTTTGATGAAATTGCGACTGCTTATCCCGATCTTAATAACACTAAGATAAGAAACACGCTTGCTGCATTTCTTTTCACCAACGATGATGTATTCAAACGTATCCGTGACTTAAGCGGTGGTGAGAAGGCACGCGTATCACTTGCCAAGCTTATGCTGTCAGAGGCTAACTTTCTTATTCTCGATGAGCCTACCAACCATCTTGACATGGTATCCAAGGAGATTCTTGAGAATGCGATTAACAGCTATACGGGTACTGTCTTTTATGTATCGCATGACAGATATTTTATCAATACAACCGCTACAAGAATACTCGAACTGACACACAGCACGATTCTTAACTACATAGGCAACTATGATTATTATGAGGAAAAGCATGATGCAGTCATGGCGCAGTATCTTGCTCTTAACCCACAGACTGCTGCTTCTTCAGGCACTGCTTCAGTTTCAGGTGCAGCCAGTGCCGGTTCCAGGGAGGAATGGAAAGCTGCCAAGCAGGACCAGAGCGCAAGGCGCAAACGCGAGCGTGAGATTGAAAAACTGGAGGCTTCAATTGAAGAATACGAAGCAAGGATTGCTTCCATTGATGAAGAATCTGCCGACCCTGAAGTATGTACCAACACCTCCAGACTTATTGAGCTTCATAACGAACGTACAAAACTCGACGATGAGCTTGCGCAAATGTACGAAAAATGGGAAAATCTGTCCTCTGAATAGCGCATTTTTATTGACAAAGCCTGTAAAATACGATATATATATTTTATAATATTTTGAAGGAGGACTTGTTCGAGATGAATAAGACTGAGTTAGTTGCTGCTATGGCAGAGAAGGCTGAGCTTTCAAAGAAGGATGCTGAGGCTGCTCTTAAGGCACTTACAGCTACAATCGCTGAGGAACTTACAAAGGGTGAGAAGGTTCAGTTAGTTGGCTTTGGTACATTTGAAGTATCTGAGAGAGCTGCCAGAACAGGTAAGAACCCACAGACAGGTAAGGCTATCAAGATTCCTGCATCTAAGGCTCCTAAGTTTAAGGCTGGTAAGGCTTTAAAGGATACTGTTAACAGCACAAAGAAGAAAAAGTAATTAATTATTACTTAACCGGAAGCCAAGAGCAGCTGCTTTTGGCTTTTCCTTTTTTATAGATATTATTTATGATACCAGGGTCAGAATCCGAAGCTTTTGCCCCGGCATCTATTTATAGAATTACAGTTATCAGCAGATTGGAGTAAACATGGAAATAGAGCGCAAATTTCTCGTATCACAGATACCCGGCGACATAGCACAGTATAAGTGCAGATTTATTGAACAGGCATATCTTTGTACGAATCCTGTTGTCCGTGTACGCCGTGACAACGATGATTATTATCTCACATACAAATCCAACGGCTTTGTTGCCCGTGAAGAATATAACCTTCCGCTCACGCAGGAAAGCTATGAACATCTTCTTGGCAAGGCTGATGGCAACATAATCACCAAAAGAAGATACGAGATACCTATAGAATATGACTACTATATGCCTGATGAGATATGCAGGAACAATCCTGACCACGCACCTTTTCTTACGATAGAGCTTGATATATTTGAGGGGAAGTTCGCCGGAACGGTTCTTGCCGAAGTTGAATTCGCTTCAGAGGAAGAGGCCGGAGCTTTCATTCCTCCCGACTGGTTCCTGGAAGACGTGTCATACTCATCCGAATATCATAACAGTAATATGAGCATGCGCACATTCTGATATGAGTATGCACAGGAATGGAGATTATAATGGATATCACAAAGATAAAAAAACAGTTTAAAATACTTTTAGCAAGTTTTGAACATTCTGCCAAAATTCTTTTAAAATGGCTTGTGTGTTCAGTAATTATCGGTCTTTTAATCGGACTTATAGGCTCATTGTTCTATTGGGCAATATCAGCTGCTACAACATTCCGCACAGAGCATTCTTATATACATTTTCTGCTGCCGTTAAGCGGTCTTTTGATAATCGGCCTGTATCAGCTCCTGCATTCTCTTAAGAATTCAGGTACCAACCTTGTTATTAAAGCTATACAAAGCAACGAAGAAGTCCCTCTTAAGGTGTCATTCCTTATAATAGTATCGACTTTCATAACTCACCTTTTTGGCGGTTCTGCCGGCCGTGAAGGAGCTGCGCTCCAGATTGGCGGTTCATTCGGCAATTACATTGGCAAAAAGCTTAAGTTTGACGAGCGTGACACCAAGATTCTCATTATGTGCGGAATGAGCGCATGCTTCTCCGCACTGTTTGGCACTCCGATGGCGGCTGCCGTATTCTCAATGGAAGTTGTAAGTGTCGGACTTATGCACTATGCTGCTTTGGTTCCGTGCGTACTTGCCTCTTTAATTGCTGCAGGCGTTGCGGGATTTTTCAATATAACACCAACTGCATTTACAATAGGCAGTATTCCGGCAATGACACTGTCAGGCGGAATCAAAACAATTATTCTCGCTGCACTGTTTGCCGCAGCAAGCATACTGTTCTGCGTTACTCTTCATAAGAATGAAGAGATTTTTGCAAAACTGTTTAAAAATCAATATATCCGCATACTTGTAAGCGGCTGTATCGTTGTGCTTCTTAACACACTTCTCGGCACAACCGATTACATGGGTGCCGGCGGCGGCGTCATCGCACGAAGCTTCACAGGCAGTGAGGCATGGTATGTATTCCTTCTCAAAATTATATTAACCGCATTGACGCTGTCCGGAGGTTTCAAAGGCGGTGAGATTGTTCCATCACTCTTTATAGGAGCAACTCTCGGCAGCTTTTTATCATCAATATTCGGCCTTCCTCCGGCACTTTGTGCAGCATGCGGCATGGTCGCCGTCTTCTGCGGCGTTACGAACTGCCCTATTACATCTCTTCTCATGGCTGTTGAGATGTTTGGAACAGGGGCGGTACATTATTGCATACTTGCAATCGCAATAAGCTATCTTCTTTCCGGATACTACAGCCTTTACAGCAGCCAGAAGATTGTATACTCCAAGTATGAACCGCGCTACATCAATCGTAATGCAAAGCAATGATATAACATAAATCATGGTCAGAATTAAAAATGGGATGTGAAAAATAAACCACTTTTCACATCCCGTTTTTATTTTAATATCAGCCTATTACATCACTCATGTCATACATGCCTGCCGGCTTACCTGCCAGGAACTTGGCAGCTTCAATAGCACCCTTTGCAAATACAGCCTTAGAGTAGGCAGTATGCTTGAATTCTATGACCTCATCCTCTCCGGCAAATATCACTTCGTGCTCACCAACGATTGTTCCGCCTCTTACCGCACTGATTCCTATCTCCTTAGGATCACGCTTCCTGCGCTCCTGACTTCTGTCATACTTATAATAATATCCATCAGGAAGTACATCCTTAATTGAATCTGCAAGAGCAAGTGCTGTTCCGCTCGGTGCGTCAAGCTTCTGGTTATGATGCTTCTCTACTATCTCGACGTCAAATCCGGCAGGATTGAACACCTTCGCCGCCTGTGCAAGGAGCTTGAACAGAGTATTGATACCAAGTGACATATTGGCAGACTTAAGAACTGCTACCTGCTTTGATGTCTCATTGATTCTCTCTATCTGCTCATCGCTTAATCCTGTTGTACATACTACAACCGGAACCTGATTCTTAGCAGAGAACTCAAGGAGCTTATCTACTGCCTTGGCTGAAGTAAAATCGATTATTACATCTGCCTTGACTACGCAGCTGTCTATTGACGGAAATACAGGATATTTGTTGTGCCCGTCATCAAATGGATCAACTCCCGCAACTATCTGTGCATTCTCATCACCTTCCAGCAGATTGGTAATCATCTGTCCCATCTTGCCATTACAGCCGTGCATTATTATTCTTGTCATTATAATCCTCGTTTCTGCGGCATATACCGCTTATCGAATAGTTATACTATTACCGGTTCTTATAAAAGTATTATTACTTCAGAAGTCCGTAATTCTTAAGAGCATTCTTAAGAGTCTCAAGATTCTTGTCTTCCATTGGTGAAAGAGGCATTCTGAGTGGTCCTACTTCCATTCCCATAAGATTAAGCGCATGCTTTACAGGGATTGGATTAACCTCACAGAAAAGTGCATCTATAAGCTCAATAGCCTCAAGCTGAAGCTTTCTGCTGGCCTCAACATTGCCTGCAAGATACTCTGCGACAATATCATGTGTCTTCTTAGGAGCAACATTGGAAAGCACTGATATAACACCCTTGCCGCCAAGTGAAAGGATAGGTACTATCTGGTCATCATTACCTGAGTACATATCAATACATCCGTCTGCAAGTGACATAAGCTTTGCTGCCTGTGAAATATTACCTGTTGCTTCCTTAATACCTACAATGTTATCTACTGTCTTAGCAAGAGTAACTGCTGTCTCCGGAAGTATGTTACAGCCTGTTCTGCTTGGTACATTATACATGATTATAGGAAGGTCTACTGACTTTGCAATTGTTGTATAATGTGCAATAAGTCCCTTCTGTGTAGCCTTGTTATAATACGGTGTTACAACAAGAAGACCGTCAACGCCTACACTCTGTGCTTCCTGTGAGAGGAATACTGCAGACTCAGTGCAGTTAGAGCCTGTTCCTGCAATTACAGGAATTCTCTTATTAACATGTGATACAGTAAATTCAATTGCATCAAGATGTTCCTTCTCGCTTAATGTTGATGCTTCACCTGTTGTTCCGCACACAATAATGGCATCTGTTCCGTTATCTACCTGATAATCAATAAACTCTGCCATCTTATCATAATTAATCTCTCCGTTAGCCTTCATAGGCGTAATCATTGCAACGCCTGCGCCCTCAAATATTGCCATACTTCTTTTTCCTTTCATTATTAGATCTGCATCATTAAAAAAAGCCCTTACGGGGCTGCAAAAAGAGGACGTGAGAAGTCCATCCTTTAAGTAGCCCTCCATCTTAAGAATCTGCTGTCAAAAAGCTATCCTAAAGATGACAGTGACATGGCTGTTAACCATGCCCCCAGCAATGAAAGCCAGCACCTTCATCACTTCGGCGTCATCCCCTTTGAAATGGTTTCTTCTGTATCTGTTACATCCGCCATTCTACTCTTGAATTACGCACCTCTACTTTTTATATGCTTACTATAGCATTATGCTTCTTATATGTCAATAAATCTGCAAATCTATAATTTTTTTGTAATTTTCACATTGCCAAAGTACCAATCATATAGTATTATAGTACTATGTTTTGTAAATGTATTATCATGAATAAGGAGCTTAATGAAAAATAAAATTCTTACAATTATATTTCTGTTATTAATTGTTCTGTTATTTCCAGCCATATTAAAGTGCAATAATATAAAGCCTCATTCTGACAGGCTTATAAGCAGTAATGTGTCAGATATAACAGATTCTGTCGAACCGGCTGCGGCAGGCGATTATCCACCGGATTCATATAACTGCTCATATACTATATCAGATAATGAAAGCAAGCGTTTTGTCTACATAAAAGGCTTTTGGACATCTGTAACCGTATATGCAGATGACGATATCATATACTCCGGCAATGATAAGAACCCGAATAATGATATGTCTGTATGCTGGTTCAGTATTCCGGCAGGAACAGGTGAACACACTTTGTATATACATGCCGTTTCTAAAAAGACACATTATAATGATGAGGTAATTTCAGAAATTATCCTTGCAGACAAAGGTGATTTTAACGAATACATTTTCATGAACAACATTTATGCATTTATATTCTTCATATTTGCATTAATAACAGGTCTTCTGTGTCTTATAGGAGCATTAAGCATGCGCCGCCGTGTATCACAGAACAGTTATCTGACATTCACATACCTTGGCATATTTATATTACTTGCAGGCACATGGCTTCTGCTCGACTCGAAGCTGCTTCTTCTTGTAACTAACAGGACCGCACTTATATCACTTGCTTCATATACAGTATTTATGCTTATGCCTGCCGTACTGATAATGTATATAAGTGAGATGTCTTCCGGCAGCCAGCGTCCTTATTATATATTATGCGGAATAATACTTACCAACACTGTATTATATCTTATAAGTTATATCCTGGCACCTGTTATGATTCCGTATGTACTCTCAGCATGCCATATAATGATTATGTCCGCTATCATATATGTTCTGTACAGATGCATACGTAGTGCAGGAAGTTATAACACATATGAACTAAAAAGCATCCTTGCAGGATTTATATTTATGTGTCTGTTTTCACTTATGGCGCTTATATCATTCTATATAAGCAGCTCATCGCATTATTCTTATGTATACGCCATAGGACTTGCCATATTCATCACATGCATGATTACAGCATCTTTGCAGCGGATGTACAACTATATAACCGACAATGCCAACGTAAGCGCCTACAAGCAGCTGGCTTACATTGATTCGCTTACCGGTCTCATGAATAAAGCTTCATTCACGACCGAACACATTAAGCCGATTACATCTCCTACAGCATATATCATGTTCGACCTTAACGGACTTAAGCACACCAATGACACTTACGGACACAAAGAAGGCGATGAGCTGATAGCTGCAGCGGCTGAATGTATCCGTGCAGTATTCGGACGCATTGGCAAATGCTACCGTTTTGGAGGCGATGAGCTGATTGTCATTCTGTACGGATTCAAAGCCAGGGATATTGATGCTCTTCTCAATTACAAATTACCGGCTGTCATAAACTCATGCAACTCCAATAGAGACATTCCGCTTGATGTTTCATATGGATATGCGATATGTAACGATAATTCTGTAACACGTCACGAATTATTCAAACAGGCTGATGAACGCATGTATGCAATGAAAAAGAGTGTAGAAGGCTGCTCCCGGTAAACAGATAATGTATATGTGCTTCTCTCTTATTCAATATAAAAATGCTGCCATGCATGTGTCACTTCGTCTTCGGGCACAGTTCCCGGGCGATGTATTCATGCATGGCAGCATCCAATTAAGTGATATTTATATCTGCCGATTACTGTTCGTCTATATCTTCATGGCTTTCTGCAGCAGTAACCGTATCAGGCTCACTCTTATCCGCAAGTTCTATCTTGCTGATTGATACCTCATATGCCACTCTCTTCTCTACCTCAGTCTCACTGATCTTCTTGGCATATTCACGGCTCTGGACTCTTCCCCATACAAGGAGATGTGCTCCAACCTCAAGAGAAGCTGCATATCGTGCATTACGTCCCCATGCGATACATGGAATGTAATCCGACTTACCGTAAGGTCTGTTGACAGCTATAAGGACATCTGCTATCTCTCTTCCGAGAGGCGTCTTTCTATAAATAGGAGGCTTGCAGATGAATCCGTCAAGATATATCTGATTCGACTTATTCTGCTCTTCCGGCTCTTCATCAACAAACTGAAGCTCTCTGACAAATATTGAAAGCATAAGTCTGTTCTTTGTACCCTCATGCTTATTATATGATCTGAACTGGCCGATTACTTCAATCATCTTATCTCTGTAATCCTGTGTCACATCAATAAGTCTCTCCGAGATCATGAGAGGAATAACGTCTGCCATATTGCTCAGTCTGTTAACTGACACATTGACGATATAAAATCCTTCCCCAAATACCTCATGACTGTACTGAAACTCAGATACGATTCTGCCAACAATACATACCTTGTTATTTTCTATTACCTTGTCTACCATTTTGATTTCTCCCTTCGTTCTTCTCATTCTACTATATTGCGCGCTTAATAAGCATATTCCAGATATAGTAGTTTTGTCTATAAAATCTTATCGACCATATTTGATATAATACATCAAACACTCTACATATTGTAACATTTCACAAAATAATCACAAGTAAATTTTCGGTTAAGAATTTTAAATTTTAATAAAGCAAAAATCTCCTCACACCAGTATTCACGCCATTGTGAGGAGATTATCATGTTATATCTTATTAAAGTTTATACAATAATTACTTGCGGTTAGCTCTGTAACGCTGTGTCGAATCAAGTATCTTCTTGCGGATTCTAAGTGACTTAGGAGTTACTTCAAGAAGCTCATCCGTATCAATGTAGTCAAGTGCCTGCTCAAGGCTTAATATCTTAGGCGGTACAAGTCTGAGTGCCTCATCCGAACTTGAAGATCTTGTGTTGGTAAGATGCTTTGTCTTACATACGTTAACCTCAATATCCTCGGCACGTGGATTCTCACCAACTATCATTCCGGCATATACTTTCTCGCCAGGTCCGATGAAGAGCTGTCCACGCTCCTGTGCATTGAACAGACCATATGTTATTGCTTCGCCTGACTCATAAGCTATAAGTGAACCCTGCTTTCTGTACTGGATATCACCCTTGTATTCTTCATAGCCCTCAAATGAAGTATTAAGAATACCATTACCCTTTGTATCTGTCATGAACTCTCCACGATAACCTATAAGTCCTCTTGAAGGTATTGAGAACTGAAGTCTCGTATAACCGCCATTGATAGGTGTCATGCCAAGAAGTTCACCCTTACGCTGGCTGAGCTTCTGGATTACGTTTCCTGAGAATTCTTCAGGGACATCAACATACGCAAGCTCGATTGGTTCAAGCTTTCTTCCTCTCTCATCATAATGATAGAGAACCTCTGCCTTACTTACCGCAAATTCAAAGCCTTCACGTCGCATGTTCTCGATAAGTACCGAGAGGTGAAGCTCACCACGTCCTGATACCTTGAATGAATCCATTCCTTCATTCTCCTCAACACGAAGGCTGACATCTGTATTGAGCTCGCGGAAAAGTCTGTCTCTGATATGTCTTGATGTTACAAACTTACCTTCCTGACCTGCGAGCGGACTGTCATTAACCATGAAATCCATAGACAGTGTAGGCTCTGAAATCTTCTGGAAAGGTATTGCCTCAGGGTTATCTACTGAGCAGATTGTATCACCGATTCGTATATCAGGAATACCTGAAATAGCTACGATAGAACCTATCTTAGCCTCGTTAACCTCTATCTTGTTAAGTCCCTCAAACTCATAGAGCTTGTTAATCTTAACTCTCTTGCGGAAATCAGGGTCATGGTGGTTAACAAGCATTACTTCCTGATTAACCTTGATTGAACCGTTATCAACCTTACCAACACCGATACGTCCTACATAGTCGTTATAATCAATCGTGCTTATAAGTACCTGTGTAGGTGCATCAGGGTCACCTTCAGGTGCCGGAATACTGTTGATAATTGTCTCAAACAAAGGTGTCATATCCTTACGCTCATCATCAAGATCAAGTACCGCAAATCCGGACTTTGCTGATGCAAATACAAACGGACAGTCAAGCTGATCGTCATTAGCATCAAGATCGATAAATAGCTCAAGAATCTCATCTATTACTTCCTGAGGTCTCGCCTCAGGTCTGTCTATCTTATTAATACATACAATAACCGAAAGATCAAGCTCAAGTGCTTTCTGAAGAACGAACTTTGTCTGAGGCATTACGCCTTCATATGCATCTACTACAAGGACAACACCATTAACCATCTTGAGTACACGCTCTACCTCGCCACCAAAATCAGCATGTCCAGGAGTATCGATAATGTTAATCTTTGTTCCGTTATAATTAATGGCAGTGTTCTTAGATAAGATTGTGATACCCCTCTCACGCTCAATATCATTAGAGTCCATAACACGCTCTGCCACTTCCTGATTAGCACGGAATGTACCGCTCTGCTTAAGAAGCTGGTCTACAAGCGTTGTCTTACCATGGTCAACGTGGGCTATAATTGCAATGTTTCTTACGTCCTCGCGCTTAGTTCTCATCTTTAATCCTTTCCTGCCCGGCTGAGGGCTTCCTATTAAAATAAATGTCAAATAAAAATATTTTTTGTAACTTTAATATTCTATCACACTATAATCGGATTGCAAGAAAAACTTACAAATTATTTTTTATTGCGAACGCTCCCCGTATGTGGTAAGTTATATTTTATACAGTTTTATCATTAACAGGAGCGTACACGATATGAACTTTTTAGAAGAAAGAATTGCAAGGGACGGAATTGTAAAAGAAGGTAATGTGCTTAAGGTTGACAGCTTCCTTAACCACCAGATGGACATCAGGCTTTTCGATGAGATAGGCGCTGAATTCAAGCGTCGTTTTGCTGATGCCGGCATTAACAAGATTCTTACTATCGAAGCTTCAGGTATAGGCATTGCCTGCATTGCTGCCAGGCATTTTGACGTACCTGTTGTATTTGCCAAGAAATCAAAGAGCATTAATATAGAAGGAGAAGTATATGTTGCCGAGGTTGAATCATTCACCCACAAGTGTAAGAACAATGTTATTGTCTCCAAGAAGTTCTTAAACCCGGAAGACCGTGTGCTTATCATTGATGATTTTCTTGCCAACGGATGCGCCCTTCAGGGTCTTATCTCTATTGTGAATGAATCCGGAGCAACCGTTGAAGGCATTGGTATTGCAATTGAAAAAGGCTTCCAGCCAGGCGGCAGAATCATCCGCAATCTCGGATACCACCTTGAGTCTCTTGCAATTGTTGACAGCATGAATGCAGAAGACGGAACAATCAGCTTCAGAGAACAGTAATCACTATTATATTAATACACACGGAGAATAATTCAATGGATGATAAAATCAAAAACAAATCTAATAATTCAAATACTTCAAATACTTCGATAGATAATCTCTACAGGCTTGACGGCAGGGTATCCATACAACAGGCGGTTCCTTTTGGACTGCAGCACATTCTTGCCATGTTTGTAGCCAATATTGCTCCTATATTTATAGTAGCAGGTGCCAGCGGTCTGACAACCGAACAGTCGGCAATGCTTATCCAGAGTGCAATGCTTATTGCCGGAATAGGTACTCTTATCCAGCTGTTTCCTATATTCCGGTTAGGCTCAGGTCTTCCTATAGTAATGGGTATCAGCTTTACATTTGTTTCAATATTCTGTTATATCGGGCCGGTCTACGGTTATAATGCAATTGTAGGTGCCGTGCTTATCGGCGGTCTGATAGAAGGCTGTCTAGGTCTGTTTGCCCGGTACTGGATTAAGCTCATCACTCCTATCGTGGCTGCAAGTGTTGTTACGGCAATCGGATTCTCACTGCTGTCTGTTGGTGCTTCTTCATTCGGAGGCGGCAGCGGAAGTGAGGCTTTCGGTTCCGCAACCAACTGGATTCTCGGAAGTATAACTCTTATCTGCTGTATACTCTTTAATATATTTGCAAAATCATACCTTAAGCAGCTTTCAGTCCTCTTCGGCCTTGTTGTCGGTTATATTATCGCCATATTCCTCGGTGTTGTTGATTTCTCTGCACTGCATGGAAGCGCAATTATTGCATTACCGTCAATTATGCCTTTCAAGCCTGAATTCAATCTGAACGCCATTGTGTCGGTAACACTGATATTCCTTGTATCTGCAACAGAGACAATCGGCGATACATCCGCTCTTGCAGCCACAGGTCTCGGACGCGATGCTACACTTAAGGAGACATCAGGTTCAATTGCCTGTGACGGATTCATAAGTGCTCTCTCGTCAGTATTCGGCTGCCTGCCTATAACATCATTCAGCCAGAATGTAGGTCTTGTAGCCATGACTAAGGTAGTTAACCGTTTTGCGATTGCAACAGGTGCCGTAATTATGATTCTTGCCGGTGTATTCCCGATTCTCGGTTCACTGCTTGCCACACTTCCTGACGCGGTGCTTGGCGGTTGTACGATAATGATGTTCGGCAATATTGTAATCAGTGGTCTGCAGATGATCAGCAAATGCGGCTATACACAGCGCAATATTACCATTGCTGCCCTGTCACTGAGTGTCGGAATCGGCTTCACACAGGTACCTGAGATATTTGACATATTCCCTCATATCATCAGGACGGTATTTGCAGAGAACTGTGTTGCGGTTGTATTCATTGTGGCTATAATTCTCAACCTTGTGCTTCCTAAGAATATGGAGGCAGCGGCGGCTTCAAAAGAGGCTTCAAAATAATCGGAATTTTTATAAGATATAAAATATAATCAAAAAGCACCACCATCCCGGCACAAAGCAAGTGCTTCAGATGGTGGTGCTTTTTGATTTATCTTATTAATGAATCAGTGAACCGATTAGTGAACCTTGTTCTTAATCTCGCTGTCTATCTTCTCTACAAACTCATCAAGTCCGAGTACTGTTGTGTCTGCCTCTCCGTGAAGTCTGTATGATACAGTTCTGTCCTCCTTCTCGTTAAAGCCGATAACAAGAAGATACGGAACCTTCTGGATCTGACCCTCACGCATACGGTAGCCAAGCTTCTCGCCTCTGTCATCAAGTTCAACTCTTACAT
Organism: [Bacteroides] pectinophilus; assembly: GCA_025146925.1. Classification (NCBI taxonomy): domain Bacteria; kingdom Bacillati; phylum Bacillota; class Clostridia; order Eubacteriales; species [Bacteroides] pectinophilus. The sequence continues at coordinate 2,305,205 of CP102260.1, forward strand.
TCTTTTCTTCAAGAGCGCTGCAGATCTCATGTGCATATTCCATAAGCTCTTCGTTGTCTGTCTTAACAGGCATTACTCTTACCTGGACAGGTGCAAGCCATGTAGGAAGGTTGCCCTTTGTCTCCTCAAGGATGTAAGCCATGAATCTGTCAAGTGAACCGAGTATTGCTCTGTGAAGAACTACAGGTGTCTTCTTCTCGCCATCCTTATCAATGTATGTCAGATTAAACTTAGCAGGGAGACAGAAATCAAGCTGGCATGTTGAAAGCGTATATTCATTACCTACTGCCGGCTTAACATTAACATCAAGCTTAGGTCCGTAGAATGCAGCCTCACCAATCTCCTCAGTATATTCAATTCCAAGATCGTTAAGAACTGTTCTGAGGGCATCCTCTGCCTTGTTCCACATCTCATCATCATCATGGTACTTAACCTTGTCTGCAGGGTCCCTGAGTGAAAGTACGCAGCGGTAATCTGTAATGCCAAAATCCTTGTATGTGCTGAAGATAAGGTCAACTACCCGCTTGAATTCATCCTCTATCTGCTCAGGTGTTACAAAGATGTGTGCATCATTCTGGCAGAAATGTCTGCCTCTCTCAATTCCCTTAAGAGTACCGCTTGACTCATATCTGAAGTCATGTGCTATCTCACCGATTCTGATAGGAAGATCCTTGTATGAGTGCATTCTGTTAGCATATATCATCATATGGTGAGGGCAGTTCATAGGTCTTAATACAAATGACTCACCGTCAACATCCATTGCAGGGAACATATTCTCCTTGTAATGATCCCAGTGTCCTGATGTCTTGTAAAGGTTAACTGTACCGATACATGGTGTCATAACATGAAGGTATCCAAGCTTTCTTTCCTTGTCCTTAATGTAATTCTCAAGCTCCTGCCATATTACATATCCCTTTGGAAGGAACATTGGAAGACCGCGTCCGATAAGGTCATCTACCATGAAAAGTCCCATGTCCTTACCAATCTTTCTGTGGTCTCTCTCCTTAGCCTCCTCAAGAAGCTGAAGATGTGCCTCGAGTTCTTCCGGTGTAGGAAAACATACACCGTAGATTCTCTGAAGAACCTTATTATTGCTGTCACCCTTCCAGTAAGCACCCGAATGTCTTATAAGCTTAAAGTTACGGCAAAGCTTTACATTGTCAACATGAGGTCCGCGGCAGAGGTCTGTAAAATCTCCCTGCTCGTAGCATGTGATATTCCCATCCTCAAGATTATTAATCAGGTCAATCTTATATTCGTCATCCTTGAACATCTCAAGGGCTTCTTCCTTGGAAATCTCTTTTCTGATAATCTTCTTGCCTGTCTTGGCAATCTTCTTCATCTCTTTTTCGATTGCTGCAATGTCCTCATCCCTGATTACATCATCACCGAGGTCCACATCATAATAAAAGCCTTCCGCAACTACAGGACCAACCCAGAACTTAGCCTGTGGGTAGAGATGCTTAATAGCCTGTGCCATAAGATGCGCACATGAATGATTGAGTGTGTTAAGATTCTCATCTTCCTTAAAATTAACCATTGTCCTTCTCCTTTATATGTTAATAATGTTATTCATATTGAAAAAAGCACCCTCAGATATGCCGGCTAAGACTTGCTTAGCCTGATCTACCTAAGGGTGCCTGCACACGGTTCCACCTTATATTTCACTCTTGGCTTATAACGCAGCTACACGGTAACGCTTCAAAATCGTTCATGCCCTGATTCCTTCTACGCACAGCTCGAGAATGGTCTTCATGTACAATCTCCATAAGCAGCTTACACCAACTGCTGCCCTCTCTGAATGGTTCACGCACACTACTGTTTCTGTCATCGCTTTTTCAATATTCTTGCGTTATTGTACCACGGTCAATGCAAATAAACAATACCATTTTTTGTTTTTTATCTGCCGTACTGCATTCTCCAGTCAATACATCTCTGTAGGTAATTGATGTACTCCGGATTCTTGCACATTCCTTTGCCTGTTGTATCAGATATCTTGGCGACATCCATACCGTTGCATGCCGTTGTCTTCATGACAATGTTAAGTGCCGGCACGTCAGTATCATTTGCAATATATGTTCCTATTCCAAATGCAACCTTCGCTCTGTCCTTAAAGTATGAATTAAGCTTATCAGCTCTCTCAAAATCAAGGCTGTCACTGAATAACAGTGTCTTTCCTCTGTGGTCTATTCCAAGACTCTTATAATGCTCAATCATCTTATCTCCCCACTCATATGGGTCTCCGCTGTCATGTCTTACTCCTGAGAACAGAGTTGCATATGTAAGCTGGAAGTCCTTGAGGAAACAGTCTGTTGTGATTGCATCAGTAAGCGCTATACCATTCAGCACTCCATATTCTCTTACCCATGCATCAAGTGCATACCAGTTCGAGTATGCCGGATTATGCTTGTGGTTGCCCTGTCCCACACACATAATCCACTCATGTGCCATCGTTCCTACCGGAGTAAGGCCGAACTTTTTGGCAAGATATACATTGGATGTTCCGACAAATGCAGATGCAGGATACTTCACGCCGCTAAGCTTCTGTATTGCAAGCTCCTGCGCTTCTGACGAAAGTCTCCTTCTGAGACCGAATTCGCTGAAGGAACCGAGATTATACTCACCGCTGAAAAGCTTATTGACCTTGTCATCAAGTCTCTTCTTGAAGCTTTCAAACAGCTCGTCATAACTGTACTGCATTCTGAAATAGACTTCATTTACAATTGCAAGTGTAGGTATCTCATACATTGACGTATTAAGCCATGTACCCTTAGTCTCGATTGCAAGTCCGCACTCAGCATCCGACGTAATCTCAAAATCCTCAAATCTCGGCTGCCATAATCTGAGGAAATCAATATAGCTTCCCTTAATCCATTTTACATTATTGAGGTATTCAAGCTCCTCCTCTGTAAATCTGAGTGAGCAGTACGCCTTAATCTGCTCCTTTATCTCATCAACCATCTCATCCGTAAAATGCACATCCTCATTGCGGCATTTGAATGACCATGTTGTCTTATAATCACTGAACTGATGATAAATAGCCTGACCCATGCTGAACTTATACATATCTGTCTCTAAAAGACTTACAATAACCTGATTTAATCTCATACTAATCCTCCATTATATCTGTACAAAGCCGATGACTTTCTCCCTGTAATTGAAATACCCTTTTTATCAAGGAGCATTACCTTATCAACTATCTTATCCCTGAAATTAGCCTTATACAGCTTCTTTCCGAGAATAATCTCATATACCCTCTGAAGATCCGGAAGTGTGAACTCCTTAGCCATAAGATTGAATACAACATCCGAATACTCTGCCTTATTCCTAAGACGCATCAGGCCCTCAAGAATTATCTGTGCATGATCAAATGCAAGCTTCTCCTCTCCGACTGCTTCGGGTACATAATTTTTCACCTTGATGACACCATTTTTGAATATCTTCTTCTTAAGTGAATATTCAATGTGTATGCCCCTTCCCTCATTGCTGAAAATGAGGCTTCTTTCTGTCATCCTGATATCAAACCAAAGCGCATCCTTGGCATCATCTCCGGCTCTTACCATCGATTCAACATTCTTAAGTGGGACAAGTGCCATGTATGCAATATCAATAACACGCATTCTCGGATCTCTGTCCGGCTGGCTCATGGTATATATCTGTTCAAGATAAATATCCTTAAGCCCTGTCTCCTCTTCAAGCTCCCTGCATGCAGCTTCATATGCCGACTCGTCTATTCCGACAAAGCCTCCCGGAAGCGCCCAGCAGTCGATATACGGATGATTACGTCTTTGTACCAGCAGTGTCCTGAGGCTTCCGAGCGACTTGTCCATCGCAAGTATCATCATATCAACCGATACGGAAGGTCTGTCATAATCACCCGGACAATACTGCTCAAGGAATTCCTTCTCCGTAAGTCCGTCCGCATTGCGCTTTTCCATTCAAATCTCCTTTCGTAAAAGTATTTATTTACTACTTATGTTTTATATTATTACTACTCTTTGCGGCATATGTCAACACTTTACGTTGAAAAAGTTGTTTTTTGCTACTTTTAATTCATAAAAATACGGCTGCTCATAATGTCTCCGTGTCCCCATGCTTATGCGGTACATCTTCGCCACTTCACCTATAAGAAAAAGCTTTGCATTATCCACTTCATATGCTCTGTATGTCAGATTTTCTGTGTATCAAGCTTACCGCTGTTTTTCAGCCATATAAATGCTGCCACACATATTATGACTGACAGAAATGACCCCGCCGGTGCTGCAAGTCACATAGGCAGCAGCGTATCTGCAAACATTCTTGACGCAAGATACGAGCCGGGAACTCTGACAAGCACTATCGCTGCCATATTGTGGATAAACCCTATGTAGGATTTGCCGTAAGCACAGAAATATCCTGTAAAGCTGAAATGTATGCCTGCAAATATACAGTCAAATATGTATCCTCTTATATACCGGCTTCCCATAACTATTACGCCGCTGTCCTTAGTAAACATCGTAAGCACCGCTTCAGCGGCTATCTCTATGATGACAGTAACTATTATTCCGTATACAGTTGTTATCATCGTGGCATACTTAAGCGTCTTTTCGGCTCTTTCCGGCTTTCCGGCACCTATATTCTGTGCCGACAGGGCAGATACCGCTGCAAGCATCGATGATGGCACGATAAACAGGGCGCTTATAACCTTTTCAACAATACCTACTGCTGCCGCATCAGTAATTCCCCTGTGATTGGCTATTACTGTTATTATCATGAATGCTACCTGAATACATCCGTCCTGAACAGCCACAGGAAGTCCGACCTTAAGGATGTCTCCCATAATATTTCTGTCGGGAATGAAGTCTGATTTGGTAAGCTTAATCCCCGTATTCTTTCTCTTTATTGATATCAGCGCAATTACTACGCTTAAGGTCTGCGCAAGCACTGTACCGAGCGCCGCTCCCACAGGACCTGTATTCAATGCACCCATGAATACATAATCAAGGATGATATTGGCAATGCAGGCTATCCCAATAAAATACATCGGGCTTTTTGAGTCACCCAGACCTCTGAATATGGCACTTATAATATTGTACGCCGTTATGAACGGAATTCCGATAAAGCATATCGTAAGATAGCCGGCTGTACCGCTGACAGCCTCTGCCGGAGTTCCTATTATAATAACTATATGTCTTACCGCTATGAGAAGCACTATAGTAAGCACAACTGCCACTGTCATAAATAAAGTAATCGTATTGCCGATTGCTGCTGACGCCTTATCATTTTTCCGACCGCCTATGGCACGTCCGACCATTACCGTTGTTCCCATTGCAAGACCGACAAGAATTACCGTCAGCATATGCATAACCTGACTTCCGTTGGATACGGCAGTTATTCCGTCAACTCCGCCAAACTGTCCTATAATGAACAAATCCGCCATTCCATACAATGTCTGTAAAAAATATGACAGAAGATATGGCAGTGCGAAAAATACAATCGTCTTAAATACACTGCCTGATGTAAGATTCTTTTCCATGACCTGTACTTGTCCCGCCGCCCTGCGCACTGAATCTGTAATCCTAAGTCCGGCGGCATTTCCCTCCATAATTTAATTTATATCTGCCAGGACTGCATAATCCCAATACTATTTTAACAGAACTTCTATGCATGTAACATAGTCTTCTATATTGCAGAATTGTTATATTTATCGTAAATTTCATTTTCTACATTATGCGCATACTGGATATATGCGAGTTCTCAGCCTTGCTATCTGTTCGTCTATATATTTTTCCCTTTCAACAAACATCTCAAGAAATGTATCAGGGCTTCTTCTGTTAAAGAACTCCCACTAACTTTGCAAATTCTCCGGTTTTCATGTATATGTTATGTTACATATCTTTATATGTTTCCTTACTCTTTATTATTTATTCTTGACTATAGGGTTACACTATAGTATATCCTGTCATTTGTCAATAAATCAGCTACAGAAACGGAGATTATTATGAGCATGTCAATAAACCAGCATTTTACGCCTGTAAAGCTTATCCGCTTTGCAGCGCCGTCAATTATAATGATGATATTTATGTCCCTCTACACAATTGTGGACGGCATTTTTATATCAAGATTCATCGGAAGCAATGCGCTTTCATCCCTGAATATAGTATTTCCTGTAATTAATATTGCAATTGCAATCTCCACAATGCTTGCGACAGGAGGCAATGCAATAATCAGCAAATATCTCGGTGAGGGACGCAGACGTGAGGCAAGTGAATGTCTGACAATGTTTGTTGTTGTGACGGTGTCTGCAAGCATTGTAATTATGGTTCTTACATTTGCATTTCTTACACCAATCTCACGTCTTCTCGGAGCAACCGATATTCTTCTTGAGGACTGCCGCAGCTACCTTGCGACTGCGATTGCATTTGCACCAGCATGCATGCTTCAGGCACTGTTCCAGTCCTACCTTGTAACAGCCGGTCTTCCTGCGCTCGGACTTTGCCTTACGGTGATTGCGGGAATCCTTAATGCGGTGCTTGATTATATATTCATCGTAGTGCTCGGTCTTGGAATTGGCGGCGCTGCCGCCGCTACAGGCATAGGTCAGTGTGTACCTGCCGCTGCGGGCCTTATATATTTTACATTTATCGGTAAGACAATACATTTCACACGCTTCCACTTGCGCATAAAAGAACTTTTGGCTGCCTGCTATAACGGTTCATCCGAAATGGTAACCCAGCTTTCCAATGCAGTTGTGACATTTCTCTTTAACATGGTAATGATGCGTCTTGCAGGTGAAAATGGTGTTGCCGCCATAACAATCCTTCTGTACGGCCAATACCTTTTTAATGCATTCTATCTTGGATTTACAATAGGAATCAGCCCTGTTGTAGGCTTTCAGTTTGGAGCAAAGAGAAAGAATGAACTTAAGAATATATACAGAGTATCTTTTATATTTGTGATGTGTTCATCGCTGCTGCTTACATTGGCTGCAATACGGCTGTCCACACCTATCGTATCCGTATTCACGCATGATGCCGGCACATTTGCACTGGCTTCATCAGGCTTCCGGATATTTGCCTTCAACTTTTTATTCAGTGGCTTTAACATTGCTTCATCCGGATTTTTTACCGCATTGTCCAATGGGCGTGTGTCTGCGGTCATATCATTTGCCCGCACACTCGTATTCACTGTGCTGTCACTGCTTATTCTGCCTCAGATTATAGGAATTAACGGTGCATGGACTGCCATACCGGCAGCAGAGTTCCTTACGCTCATACTGTCGGCCGGCATGCATTTGAAATATTTTATAAGAAATAACAAATATAATTACTTTGAATGATGAAATGCAGTCTTAATACAGGATTCTATCCGTTCAGCCTGCTTATATCCGCTGCTATCTCTCCGAGGATGCTGTTAATCTGAAGAGTTCCCTGATATGACTCTTCAGACCGTGTCCTGGTTGACTCTGAGTTAGCCGTAAGTTCTTCGCTGAAGGCTGAGAGACCTTCTATACTGTGCATAATCTTACCGTTGGCATCACGTACCTCTTCCGCCTTGTGCGTCTGCTCGTCAATTGAATCTGCAAGTGCGTCAAGGCTGCTGCCAAGCGTTCTGAACTTATCATTAACAACATTTATGCATTCCATCTGCTTTTCTATTACGGAATTCATATCAGCCACACTGCTGCCTGCGATTTCCGTTTCCTGCTCAAGTTCAAGAATAATCCTGCTTATGCGGGCAGATGCTTCACCCGTCTGCTCGGATAACTTCTTAATCTCACCGGCAACAACTGCAAAGCCTCTTCCTGCTTCACCTGCACGTGCTGCCTCAATTGATGCATTAAGTGAAAGAAGATTTGTCTGTTCCGCAATATCTGATATCATTGCAATTATTTCGCTAACCTGCTCAGCCTTCTCCTGTAAACTCTTCATGGATACCATTACCTTGGAACTTCTGTCGTTAAGCCTGTCTGAATTATCTGTCAGTTCATTCATACTGTCTATTCCGTCAACAATATTCTGCTTTGAGGTATTACATTCTCCGAGAACATTTTCCGACAATACTGACATATCATCAATAAGATGCTGGATGCTGCCTGTCATCTCCATCTATCCCTGTATGCTCTGTGCCGTCTCCATCGTACCTGAAGCAATATCATTGACACTTGATTTGGTCATATCAGTACGTGTTCTTACATCCTCTGACAGCTCATTAATTCTATCTACATTGGCACTTACTTTACGGCTTATCTCCATGATACGCCCATAAGCCTCCCGCTGCTGCTCTTCGCGCACGCTTATATCGGCAATTGCCTGCGCATTGATTTTTATCAGAATCCTTGTTGCTGCAACCGCAAATGCCGTAAGCAGTATGAGCACTGCAAGCTGTATTTCAAACTCTGTAATATCGGTTGCCGTATTGGAAATACTGCCCAGATAATAAAAGACAAATATGACATTGGCTGCTATTGCTGCCGCACCGGCAGCAAGCACAAGCTTCCAGTCACGATACAGCGTCAATATTATTATCATAGGAATGATATATACAAAAGAAAGCTTCGTAACACTTGTAAGAAGTACAAACACATACAGCACGCCATATCCGGCCGTTATCATATACCTGAGTGCCGCCGATTCATTGTTCTTCTTATAAGTAAGCAGTGCAAGTGCCAGCGGAACAAGAAGTATTATGTCAAATATCATTATATATCCGACTGTCCTGTTGCCCTTAACAAGCTCCAGCATATATGCTGCAAACAATATAAACACCAACACCGCATAGCATATCATTGATGTCTGGTTAACCTTGCGTTTCTCGTTGAATCTTTTCTTCTCCATCCGTTCTCTCTCCCTTTCTTTTTCCTTTGCTATAAATTACCTTTATACGATATTAGCATATTTTTTCCCACTAACTCAATTAAACACTTACTCTCGTTAAAATTTTATCATTTTTTTGGAAAAATAACACTTTTTTTATTGCTTTTATCCGTTGATTATGTATAATTGTGGATAGAGAGTCCGGACAGCCGGACCTTACACTATTAAAGAAAGAGGTTAATGCAGGATGTCAAAAATTGATTTAAGCAAGTATGGTATTACTGGAACAACAGAGATCGTGTACAATCCTTCTTACGAGACATTATTCGAAGAAGAGACTAAGTCAGGTCTTGAAGGATTCGAGAAGGGACAGGTCAGCGAGCTTGGTGCTGTTAACGTAATGACAGGTATCTATACAGGTCGTTCACCTAAGGATAAGTTCATCGTTGTTGATGACAATTCAAAGGACACAGTTTGGTGGACATCTGACGAATACAAGAATGATAATCACCCGGCTACACAGGAAGCCTGGGCAGCAGTTAAGGATATCGCCATTAAGGAGCTTTCTAATAAGAGACTTTTCGTTGTAGATGCATTCTGTGGTGCTAACAAGGATACACGTATGGCTATCCGTTTCATCGTAGAAGTTGCTTGGCAGGCACATTTCGTAAGAAATATGTTCATTAAGCCTACAGCAGAAGAGCTTGAGAACTTCGAGCCTGATTTTGTTGTTTACAATGCTTCTAAGGCTAAGGTTGAGAACTACAAGGAGTTAGGTCTTAACTCAGAGACAGCAGTTATGTTCAACATAACAAGCAAGGAGCAGGTTATCGTTAATACATGGTACGGTGGAGAGATGAAGAAGGGTATGTTCTCTATGATGAACTACTTCCTTCCACTTAAGGGAATGGCTTCAATGCACTGCTCAGCCAACACAGATATGAACGGCGAGAATACAGCTATTTTCTTCGGTCTTTCAGGTACAGGTAAGACAACACTTTCAACAGATCCTAAGCGTCTCCTTATCGGTGATGACGAGCACGGCTGGGATGACAACGGTGTATTCAACTTTGAGGGCGGATGCTACGCTAAGGTTATCAACCTTGACAAGGATTCAGAGCCTGATATCTACAACGCTATCAAGCGCAACGCTCTTCTTGAGAACGTAACACTTGATGCTGACGGCAAGATTGATTTTGCTGATAAGAGCGTTACAGAGAATACTCGTGTATCTTACCCTATCGATCATATTAAGAACATTGTTCGCCCAATTTCTTCTGCTCCGGCAGCAAAGAACGTAATCTTCCTGTCAGCAGATGCATTCGGCGTACTTCCTCCTGTATCTGTTCTTACACCGGAGCAGACACAGTACTACTTCCTGTCAGGATTCACAGCTAAGCTTGCCGGTACAGAGCGTGGAATTACAGAGCCTACACCAACATTCTCAGCTTGCTTCGGTCAGGCATTCCTTGAGCTTCACCCAACAAAGTATGCTGAGGAGCTTGTTAAGAAGATGCAGAAGAGCGGCGCTAAGGCTTATCTTGTTAACACAGGATGGAACGGAACAGGCAAGCGTATCTCTATTAAGGATACACGTGGTATCATTGATGCTATCCTCAACGGTGATATTCTTAATGCTCCAACAAAGAAGATTCCTTTCTTTGACTTTGAGGTTCCAACAGAGCTTCCTGGTGTAGACACAGGTATCCTTGATCCTCGTGACACATACGCTGACGCTTCTGAGTGGGAAAAGAAGGCTAAGGATCTTGCTTCAAGGTTCATTAAGAACTTCGCTAAGTATGAAGGTAATGAAGCTGGTAAGGCACTTGTTGCTGCAGGTCCACAGCTCTAATTATCTGATGCTTATCTGATGATATGCATATAACTTACATATAAAAGAACTCCGAGCAGCCGGTCATGTACCGGATGCTCGGAGTTCTTATTTGTATTATTTGTATTATTCATTGCATCTGACGCCCAACCGGAACTCTTCCGCCCTAAGCCACGACACACGCCTCAGACACTTCTCCTGCCTTAAGTGCTCCATTCTCAATTGAAACTGTCATCTGCGTCTCATATCTCTCACCCGCTGATGCCTGTGCTATCGAAGCTTCACTGCCGTCACTATCTGTCTGAGTCTGATTATTCTCATCCTCCTCATCATACTGCGATTTGTACTTCTTGTGTTTCTTAGCAAGAACTGCCTGCAGCTTCGCCATCATATACAGCTTCGGGTTGAACTCCATAAGCTTTCTCTCATCCTTGGCAGGCACTTTGCCGCCTTTGGCTATGCGCATGGCTGTCTCATAAGCCTTTGCCTCTTCCTCGAATGCCTTACTCATCGTATCCGACTGCTGTTGTGCGACTTCCATGTTATGCTGCATAATCTGCTGCATAAATGCATTCACGCGGTTCTTCTCGGCTGACTTATCCGTATCCGTAAGTGACTTCTTCACCTTATCCGACAGGTCAAGCCTGACGCCGTTAATCGTTATGTATCCTCTCTGCACAGTTCTGCTTACTGATGCCGAATCTGTAAAATGAATTATGAACGTGCCGTCCTTACCTCTGCTTATTCCAAGATAATCCCTGCCTGACATTGCAACATCTTTGCTGCCCGACTTCTGTCTTGCATATGCATCATGCGTTATGCTGACTGTGTCCGAACCGGCTGTATCTGAAGTATCACCTGCTGACACCTCTGATGCCACACCTGAGTTCATGTCTGACTCTCCAACAGCTACAGAATTGGCATAACCATATCTTTGTGTCCTGTAATAAGCCGAGTAATTATTATTGTAAATATTATATGCCGTCACACTATTGCTCCCTAATAGTTAAAGTCGATCCTGATTCCCTTAAGATCCTCATTAATAAGCTTCTCATCATTAAGCATCTTCTGAATATGCTTCTGCACCTCTTCAACATTATTAACGTCCTTCCCAGACAGTCCGTTATTAATGTCAAGCATATCCGTCTTTGCATCATTCCTGATAATCTCACGCTGCTCCCTGGCATCCTGCTTTGAATCGTCTATGCGTTCCTGCTGCTCATCACGCTTTTTGGCAGCCTCTTCTGCCTTCTTCTGCTCTTCCTCCATCTTCTTGTCGATGTTCTCTTTGGCGTCATCTATAACCATTCCGAGCACATCCTTCTCTGCCGCATCAAGAATCTGGTCCGCAGAATCATCTGCCTTGAGCATATCCTGTGATTTGAGCCGGTCTATCTTGGAATCATGCACGCTTTCACTTATAGCCATAAGCTTGTACTCAGCCATAGATATCTGGTTGCGTACCTCTCCCCTGTAGCCGTTCAGCATAAGTGCCTTGTCCTGATATTCTGTTCTTGGAGTATTCTGAAGCTCCTTAAGTCTTTCAACCTCTTCCTTGGAGAAATCAGCATAATCAGAACCGTTGCTGTAATTCTGGTACTTTTTGAGGAGTTCAAGATCCTTCTGCTCTTGTGAATCCGGATCTATATTATATTCCTCCTGAAGCTGCTTCTCTCTCTCATCAGCTTCCTTAAGAGACTGCTTGTACTCACTGAGCCTGTTTAACTGATTCTGCTTATCCTTATTAAGAGCATCTATACCGTCTGCTGCCTTCTTATCGGCATCCCAGGCATCATTGATGAGCTTCATTGCCTGCTTTCTTGCCTGATCTCTCTTCTGTTGTATACGGCTCTCAAGCTGTGAACCCCTGCCTGTTATATTACCTGCAGACAGTGTAAGATTCTTTCCGTTCGCTCCTGTAGCCTTCCCTGCCGTTCCCGCAGCCTTATCCATGCGTGTTATACTACTTCTGTGCTTCTGACGCCTGCTCTTAGACTCCTCCTGAACAGACTGTGTCTGATTCTGACTGTTCTGTGCCGCGCCTGTATTACCTGAATTAATCGCTATCCCCATATCCTACCCCTTAAAGTCTATGTGCTGACCGACCTTCTGTTCACTATCGGTAAGCACATTGTCACTCATCGACATCTGTGTGTAATCACCAATCTTCTTGATGAGATCCTCTATTGATGATGCAGTTATTGTTATTGTGTCACTGTCCCCGTCATCATCATCCTCCTCCAGCTTATCCTTCCGCTTCTTCTCAGCCTTCTTAGCCTCGGCCTTCCTGTCTGCTGCTTTCTTAGCTTCCTTCTTTTCAGCCGCCTTCTTCTCTATACGCTCCTTCTGTGCTGCTGATGACTTCTCAAGAACAGCAAAGTACGATGCAGTTCCGTTATCGTTAACCTGCATGCCGAAGCCCTTAACATTAGCTCCTGACGCTGAGAGTGAGCTCTTAAGCTGTGATATTCCGCTTGCTGAGCTGGCTATTATCTGCTCATACTTCGCGCGGTAATTCTCATCCTCTGCCATTCTCTCAATCTTATCCTCGTCTATAAGGACAACCATTCTGCTGGCATTGGCATAGCCTGACGCCTGTGACTTTGCCTGTTCCTTCTGGTCCTCACTTACAAGAATAAAATCCATATTGGAATACTTCTTCTGCAGCTGTTCATAATACTTAGCTGCCTTATCACTTAATCTTGGAGTTCCGATTGTTCTTCCGGTTACATTAGCAGCCGCTCTCTTAGATGATGACGTCTCCTGTGCTGTATTCTCTGACTGCACTGCTGACGCATATGATGCTGCATTCGCAGCATTAGAAAATTCCGATACCATACCCATGTATATTCCTCCTTGTAATACGGGACTGCTGCCCCGTTAATCTGAGTATCCGGCCAAACTCCTTTTCAGCCATTAATCTACATATATGATATCGGAATAATAGAAAGATTTATTAACCTACATGAACTTTTTCTTCTTGAAAAATATAATGCATGCTACAACTACAATTATACTTAAAGCAATAACGCACTGATATCCGTAATCCCAGTATAATTCCGGCATATTCTTAAAATTCATTCCATACCAGCCCGCAATAAGTGTCAGCGGCAGGAATATTGTGGTAACCACCGTAAATATCTTCATAATCCTGTTAAGATTATAATCAAGTGCCGCATTAAGCGCCTCCCTCAAATGCACAAGATTCTCATTGAGCACCTGTGTATTGTCGCTCAGACGGCCCGCTTTTGCAGTGAATATTCCTATATATCTCAATTCAGAATCCTCAAAAACATTATTAGCATCCTGCTGTATAGCCTCTCCGATGTCAATGAGCTGTTCATAATAGTGCTTCTGAATCGTAAGTTCGTTACGCATTCTGAATATCTCTCTGTTAATCTCAGGATCTACGGAACCATTTACAAGACGTGCCTCAAGCAATGTTGTACGCTCCTCAATCTTCTCAAGCGCTTCTGTACTGCCATCAAGAAGGAGCTCCATAATCGAGCATATAATCTTCTCAAGTGTAACATTTTTCTCATACTTCTTAACCGCTTTTGAAAAAAGCTGCCCAACGCTGTCATCTTCATCCTCAATACGCACGAGTATGAACATTCCCCGCTTTATATAAAATCCGATTCTGTCACGTCTGCCCTTGATATTCTTCATATCAAGCATGCTTACTATGCCAAAGCTCACCTCATCATATGTGTCCATGCTTGTTCTGTGTCTCAATGAACTGCTCGCACACTCAATAACTGTCTCATACGGAAGCCCAAGTTCATCATAATTATCTTTAAGCTCATCAAGCGTAATATACCCAAAGCTTGGTATATCTTCGTTCATACGTGCTATTACTGCTTCTCTTACTTCACCATTATCAATAACATAATACATATTCAGCTCCACTGTTATGCGTAATACTAATTAATATCTCACCTGCTGACTGCGTTAGGATATATACGCTGCATTGCAGCATCATCATACATCCGGTCCATTGTAATCTGCCATGAGGATGACGCCTCTGTTCCATTAGAACGCTGGTCATACCTTATAAGTGCCATCATCGAAACAACTATATTACATGCCATGAACACCACAAGTGCCCATGTTATAATCTTCCCGATTTTATCAGGAATACTCTCTATAAGATGCGAAAGCGGCGGATAAAGCCATTTTATCCATACAACAGCAGCTATTCCCCAGAAGAAGCAGTACAGCAGATTAACACGTCCTCCTATATTAAATGGAATATGGCTGTAATCCCAGAATACTTTGCCAAATACAATCTCCGTAAACACGCTGCATGAATATTCATATACACCACCAAGTATTGTTCCAATCATGAAAATGTACGAATCCGGTTTGTCTTTATCTTTATGAAGAATTGCAGTTGCAAGAGCTATGGCTATTCCCCAGACAAGGCTGAACGGTCCCCAGACAACACTGCTGCGGCTCATCCACACGCCTGCCGTGTAACGGCAGAATAATGTCTCGACAATATCTCCAAGGAACGCTCCTGTCACAAACAGAAGAAACAGCTTATAAAAATTACAGCCGCTTGCAAAGCTTTCTTCCGCCCCTGTCTCAATTCTTTCTTCATTAAGCTTCGGATACGCTCCCGTAACTCTTCGTTCAACGCGGTCAACAATAAAATGCCCAAGTCTGTATGTAACATTGATTATTCCACTGTGTATCACATTGCCTGCATCATTGTCTTCGACATTCTTATGCTCTCCATACAATGACGCTGATACGGATGTAACCATATCAACAACAAGTATACATACAAGCACAATCATAACAACCTTAACAATGAAATGCGGGAACAGCCCAAGCAAATCCAGAAGAAGACCGTTAAGCCATTTAACCGATACTGTGCCAAGTACTCCCCATAATACCGAAAATCTCAGACATACATATCCGTCAATATTGAATCTGTATCCTGAATAGTCCCACCATCTGTGCTTCCTGAGCTTCTCAAGTGTTTTGCCAAGGAACCACTGTATAATGGTTGCGAGGCCTGCACATCCTATAAAAAGATAAAGTGTATAATCCTTAAGCTCCCAGAATACAATTCCCATAAGTGCTGCAGATATACCATATATCAGACATACAGGTCCATTGAGGAATCCCCTGTTAACAAATCTGTGATATACAAGATCAGCAGCTACAGTCTCCGCTACCCATCCGATGAATGAGTATGCCAGAATAATAAATATAAGCTGGTAAAATGTAAATGCCATCCGCCTCTCCTATCTTTCTACATGAACTTTACAACGTCTTCTATCTTCTTGCGCGGAACTACATAATCCCTGTTATCGTCAAGATAATATGAGAGCTTCTCATCATTACCGACCTCCACAATTGTGCTCTTATGTGTAGGATATCCAAAAGCAACAACACAGTTGACAGTGTACTCTTCACCTATTGACAACAGTTCTTTCAGCGCATCCTTCTTAACATTGGCAATTATGCAGCTTCCTATTCCGTGATTCCATGCTGCAAGCGTCATATTGCTGATTGCAAGT
Organism: [Bacteroides] pectinophilus; assembly: GCA_025146925.1. Taxonomy (NCBI): domain Bacteria; kingdom Bacillati; phylum Bacillota; class Clostridia; order Eubacteriales; species [Bacteroides] pectinophilus. Next base: position 2,321,362 of record CP102260.1, read on the forward strand.
CCTGCATCTGTTCCGGTTATTGCATTCTTAAGCTTATTATCCTCAAGCACAACAACAAACATAACCGGATGCTCCCCGTCCTTTGGCTGTCCCTGTTCAGGTGGAAGAGAGGCAGCCCATCTTGTTATTCCAAATATCTCGTCAACAAGCTTCTCGTCTCTTACAACGATATACCTTAACGGCTGTCTGTTATTACCGCATGATGCATACTGCTGTGCACGCACAATATCATTCACCGCATCATCCGGAATCTTCTTTGTCTGGTCAAATCTTCTGTATGTTCTTCTTGTCTTAAGTAACTCCATGAGTCCATTCTGCTTCATGACAATCTCTCCCATCTGCTTTTATTCTGTGTTTCCTGATTCATGCTTTGTAATCTGTTAAGCATTCTCCTCATCCTTATCAAGAATACTCTCGATAAATGCTTCTACCTCATCTTTCTTCATTCCTAATGATACAGCTAATTCACCATATAAGCAATTCTTAGCCATCTTCATATAGCGTTCATCCATATTAATCGTCTTCTTGCCGGCTGCCGCTCTCTCCTCATTACGTCTGTACAAAGTCCTTATAATACGCACCCATCCCTCGGCCTGTGCAGGCTCCATACACGCCTTGTACTGTGATTCCCTTTCTCTGTCGCCTGCCAGCTCAATCTCGCTTATCGTCGGTATCTTTTTTATAAAATCCATAGCCTCATCTTTTGTCATAATATTTCTTATCGGTGTACTATGCCCTTCAACCGGAATATACACAGTGCTGCTCTTTTCATATACAGGCTGCATTATATAATAAAGCACCTCACTGTCAATGCTGTCCAGCTTTGATATCTTCTCTATGCGGCATACACCATTATTGCCACATACAACCATATCTCCTTTTTCAAACATATGTCTCTCCATTTCTCTTATGCCTTTAGTACTGATATGACACAAAAACCCATCCGCAGCATACATACGGATGGGCCTTCAAGCCTTCTTATATTATAGCACATATTGAGCTAAAAGTCAGCCGTGCGTTGCCTTTTGGCTGATTTTTGGTTAAAACGCGCATATACGAAAGATTATATTTGTGAAAATTAAAGAAGTATATACTTAAGTATGAAAAGCACCGTAAGCACGTACATAACTATGCTTATCTTCTTCTCCTTAGCCTTACCTGTGACAAGGTTAATAAGTGTCCATGAGATAACGCCTACTGAGATACCCTCTGAAATGCTGTATGCAAGTGGCATTGCAACAATGCAAAGGAATGCAGGGATAGCATCTGACATATCTTCAAAGTTAATCTTGGCAACAGCTCCCATCATATAGAAACCGACAATTATAAGTGCCGGTGCAATCGCAAATGATGGAATTGTAAGGAACAGTGGTGAGAATACGATTGAGAGCAGGAATAATACTGCGGTTACAATCGATGTAAGTCCTGTACGTCCTCCTGCTGTAACACCTGAAGCACTCTCAACGAAAGTTGTTGTTGTTGATGTACCAAATACAGCACCTACGCATGTAGCAATTGCATCTGAAAGCAGAGCCGGCTTAATGCGTGGAAGCTTACCGTTCTCATCAAGCATATCTGCCTTAGATGAAACACCTATAAGTGTTCCGATTGTATCAAACATATCTACAAATAAGAATGCAAACATTACAACAATAAAATCAACCAGCTTGATTGAATGGAAATCTGCTCTGAATACCGCACCAAATGTCTCCTTAAAAGGAGTAAAATCAAAACTTACGATTGAAGACGGAATTGTTGAGTACATTCCTGCCGCAGGATCAGGTACATATATTCCACATGCTTCACAGATCATACCAAGAACCCATGTAGCGATAATTCCGATAAGGATACCACCCTTAACATTCTTAATAAGAAGTATTGCTGTTATAAAAACGCCGACAAGTGCAAGTATGGCACCAACACCAACTGAATGGAATGTCTCACCCTTGAATGTCTGGTATGTTACAAGTGTAGAATCACTGTTAACAATAAGCTTTGCATCCTGAAGTCCGATGAAAGCTACAAAAAGACCGATGCCTACGCTTACTGCCGACTTAAGTGTCATAGGAATGGCATTGAAAATAGCCTCTCTTACACTAGTTACTGAAAGTATTATGAATATGATACCTTCTACAAATACTGCTGCAAGTGCTATAGTCCAATGATATCCCATTGTTCCGCAGACTGTATACGCAAAATATGCATTAAGTCCAAGTCCCGGTGCAAGTGCAAACGGATAATTGGCCAGCAGTGCCATAAGTACCGTACCTACAAATGCTGCAAGTGCTGTTGCAATAAGCAGTGCCTGCTTGTCCATTCCTGCCACAGACAGGATGTTAGGATTAACGGCAAGGATGTAAGCCATTGTCATGAATGTTGTAAGACCTGCGATGACTTCTGTCTTTACATCCGTACCATTCTCCTTAAGTTTGAAAAACTTTTCAAACATGATAAAATCCTCCTCTTATAATTATTAAGATTCGTTAATTCTATCACATTTTGTCTTATTCTGCTATAGCTTTTTTCTTCTTTCTTCTCTTCCTGCAGCGCATTATCAGTATTATCACAGAAATGAGAATTATTCCTGCAATTATTGCAGTCGGAAGTACTGATGCTGTCTTAACTGCCGCAAATGTAACCTCGCTGCCACTTACGGTAAATGTCATATATCTTCCGTCTGTGTCAGTACCGGTCTTATTCCACGTGCCGTTCTGCAGAATCATTATATCTGCATTCTTAACTTTCTCAGGCAGAATATAATGCACAAGATGTTCCTGCTGTCCGTCATCAGGTATATTAACCGTGAAGCATTCAGATGCATTCCTGCCGTTAATATCAGGATTATTCTCCTTAGTTACAGTTATTGCATCTTCTGTAGTGAACCTGCCTTCCACAAGAAGCATTGCCCTGTCATCTGTTCTCATCTGTCCGCTCTCAAGCGCAGTTACGTACTTGTCATATACGGCATTGATTGTGCCGTCAAATGTCAGGTCTGAATAATCATAATCTTCCCAATGTGCCTGATATCCATCCCTTACAGGTATTACAGGAAGTGCTTCTTCAGGCATTGAATCACCGTATTCAAAATCATACACAAGCACGGTATCTCCGTTAGCTATAAAGGTAAGCTTAAAATCTTTGAATTCTTCAGGGATATCCTCTGACAGGATAAGTTCATCATAGCTTACAGGCTCTGCCTTGCCGGAATAACTTACTCCATCTATACCTGCAAGATCATCGCTTACAAAGTAATTACTCTCTGCTGTTCCTGTAACCTCACCGGCGATTGTACCTGCATATTCATCAGAATCAGTAATCTTAATCAGTGTATTACAGTTCTTTACATCCTTAATGCTTCCGGCAACACCGCCAATGTAATCGGTTCCCGAAAGAACACATTTTGCATAACTGTCACGAATAAGTGTCTTACAGCTGCCTGCTATCCCTCCGACATAATTACCGCCTGTACTCTTAATCTCTCCATATCCGTAACATTCAATAATACATCCGAGATCAACCTCACCGGCAATTCCGCCTGTGCCATCCTTCTTACCCGTAACCCTGCCTCTGTTAGTACATGACCTTATAACCGCTTTGGTACTGTAGTCAAAATCCGTTGAAAGTTTACCTTCGATATCAATATCATCTTCCGGGTCAAGATCGTGCTCAACAGCCATAGCACCTGCGATTCCGCCTACATTGACATCTCCTTCTATATCCGCATAGTTGGTGCAGCCTTCAACCTTGCCGTCAGCCTCTCCTGCTTCGTCATCGGCAGATATATCATAGTCAAATCTGTCATCTGAATCACTGTCTGCTTTTTCATTCGACTTTTCCCTTGCATCTATTATGATGTCCGTAATATCAAAAAGTGTATCAGATATATGCTGAAAATCATCTGCAAGAGTATTATTATTGGCTCTTATCGTATTATTAAGTCCGTCCATCTCATCAATCATTGAATCTACCGATGACATAAGGTTCTCTCTTGCCTGTATCTGCTCACTTCCTATTGCTTCAAGCTTAAAGTTAAGATTACCGGAAAGATATCTTGTAACATCTCCGAGTCCTGATGACGCATCCGACAGATCACTGCCTGCATCCTTTAACTCGTTCATTCCATTGTTAATCTTATCAAGGGTTTCTTTAATATTATCAGCTATGTTCTTAAGGTAAGGTTCTGCCTCCCCGGCCTTATTGAGCGCGTCATTAACGCCGTTTACCGAATCCTTAAGTGCTGTATTGGCATCCTTAATGTATCCTGAAGCCTTGTCAAAGTCTCTGTCATTAAGAGCTTCTATGGCTTTATCTATAGCATCTGAAGCTTTGTCAATATTGTCCTGATTGATACTTATATAACCAAGTGCATCAGAAAGTATTTCAATTACTTTCTGTGTATCATCAGAGCTGTTGCCCGCCTTATCGGCTGCATCCTGTAGAATATCTGCAGAATCCTTAAGATTGTCTGATGCTTCTTTGATATCATCCGTAACAGGCACCAGAAGGTCTATAGCCTTGGTTACTACCGCACTGAGATTATTAACCTGATCTGTATCTGCGTTAATCATGCTCTCAGTCTTATCAATCAGGCTGTCAGCTGAACTGCTTGCCGTATCTGCATAATCCGACATACGTGAAAGGCTGTCCGACACACTGTCCGAATATCCTCTTGCGTCATTGATAGTCTTATCAATTCCATTCTGAAGGACATCCAGTTTGTCACGAAGCTGTGATATTGTTGACTCTGTAAATGTCAGATTAACGTATGGTTCCATCTGCCCTGCAATTCCCGCTACCTCTTTACGTCCGTATATATGTCCGTAATTGGCACAGCCGTATATGTATCCTGACTGACGGCCGGCAATTCCACCGACATTATAACCTTTATGCTGATATCCTACATCTCCGTAATTCTTATTATCATAAAGCTTTCCTGATGAATAACCTGCTATTCCTCCGATATCCGTTATATCAACAGCATCCTCCGTCGTTGTAAGCGTATCAAGCGAAATATCCTGAATCTTTATATTATCCATCTGCTCTATCTTAGTATTGATATTGGCAGAATTAGAACTGCTGTCGATTATTCCTACATTAATTCCCGCAATACCGCCCGCATAGTGCTCTGCATACACAACACCTTCTGCAATTGAGGCATATATTGTTCCTTCACTCTCGTTAGAACCTGCTATTCCTCCGACATTACTTTTACCATTGCAGACACCTGCGAACTTACAGTTGGTTATAAGCCCCTTGTTGCTTCCTACGATTCCTCCGACATATGATGAGGTTCCTCCCGGAAGTACATTACCTTTGACAGTGAGGTTACGGACTATCGCTCCCTCCTGTACATATCTGAAAAGTCCCTGGTATGAGCCATCCTTTGTTATTGATATGCCGTTAATCGTATTGCCTTTTCCTTCAAATATACCACCGAATGTAGGAATTGCGGTAAATTCCTCTCCATTCAGTTCGATACTCTTATCGAGAATAACTTTCTTATCCTGTGACCATGAATCAAGACGGCAGTTTTTTGCAAGCTCCTTTAAATCATCAACAGTAGATATATGTATCTCTGTCAGGCCATCATCATCATCTGCTTTTGCGCTTACCATGCCGGAAGCTGCCATCATTACAGCTGCAAGAACCAGCGCAAGTGACGCCGCAGCAGATTTTTTGAATAAATTCATTAATCTGTTATGCTTCTTCATTGCCGTCACCCCCATCCTCCGGTTCTTCCTTTTTAATAACATCTATATTGTTGACATCAATCTGACCCTTGACTTCACCCTTGATAACACCATGAATCTCAGCGTCAATTATACCTGACACATAACCTCTCATACGTCCGTTAATAACCATTGTTCCGCCTGTATTCTGTATGAGATTATCGGTATTGATTGAGAATCTTGTCTTTTCAATAATAACATCACCAAGATAAAGAATCTGTGGCAGTACACCCATAACAAGGATAATGGAAATTATTGTTCCTCGTCCAAGACATGTACCGATTGCTGATATAACTCCGTTTGTTGAAAGGAATGAAATCAGTATGCCTGCTGCCGCAAGGATTGAACCCGATGTTATGATTGTAGGGAACGCCTGATTAAGCGTCTCAATAATTGCTTCCTTAATCGGAAGCTGCTTCTTAAGGTCATCATACCTGCTTGATATAACTATTGCATAGTCGATATTGGCACCCATCTGAATTGAGTTGACAACCAGATAGCCAAGGAAATACAACGGTGAATCCATCAGATAAGGGAATGAGAAGTTAATCCATATACTTCCCTGTATAACAAGTATAAGAAGCACCGGGAGTCCTGCTGATTTGAATGTAAACAGCAGAATTATTATAACGAACAATGCCGACAATATACTTATTACAAGATTATCTCTTGAAAATGATGATGAAAGGTCATAATCACTTGTTGAGTTACCAACAACATAATAATTATCAGTATAATACTTTGCCATCATCTCATGCACTCTGTCGAGGAAGGCAAATGTCTCATCACCCTCTTCCGGAAGATTCAGATATACAACCAGTCGGCTGTAATCATCCGTCTTCAACTGAAGAAGTGCCTTATCAAGCTGCCCTGACAGGTCATCCATCTGGTCTTTCAGGTCACCCTCAAGAGTGACATATCCTTTGTCTATCTCATCAAGCAGGAACTCAAACATATCAATGAGCGGTACACTGTACTTACTGCTTGAATTGATTACTTCACCATAATTCTCCTGATTAATTGCATATGCACTGTACAGAAGCTGTGCCACCTCATAATCAAGTCCTACAAGCTCTGAGAACTCTCTCGGTGTCAGACTGTCCGTAAGCATATATCCGTCCATAGCCTCTGTATTGGCAAGTCCCTGTGTCGACTTAACTTCATCGCACGCATCAAGGTCAGCAAGAAGATTCTTCTCTGCCTCATAATTACCTGCAGGTACAACAAGCGCAATCATATTCCTGCTTCCGAAGGTTGAATCAATCTTCTCCTGTGCGATTGTTGACTCACTCTTTCTCGGAGTAGAAGTACTTCCCGTACTGAAGCAGTAAGGACACATATTGGCAAATACACACGCAACAATGATTACGGCCGCAAATATAGGCGGTATTATATACTTTGTCTTAATTGCAAACTTACCTACCGCAGATATTGAAGGAATAAGATTCTTGTGTACCGTCTTATCCATCCATTTGCTGAATACCATAATAAGACCAGGCATCAGTGTAAATACTGAAATAAGTGAAAGTATAATAGCCTTGATAAGGACTACCGCAAGGTCTTCACCAATCTTAAACTGCATGAATGCCAGTGCCAGAAGACCTGACACTGTGGTAAGACTGCTCGATGAAATCTCAGGTATAGCCTTACTGAGTGCAGTTATGGTCGCCTCTCTTGCAGGAAGATTCTCTCTTTCCTCAGTATATCTGTGGCACAGAATAATCGCATAATCAATTGCAAGTGCAAGCTGAAGCACGATTGTAACCGAATTAGATATAAATGAGATTGTTCCAAGCAAAAAGTTGGTTCCCATGTTAAGGAGTGCTGCTGCAATAAATGTTATAAGCAGTACAGGAACCTCCGCATATGACTTGGATGTCAGAAGCAGTACAACAACTATGATTACTGCTGCAATTGCCGTAACGACCTGCATCTCGCTTTCAAGATTAGCAGAATCATCGTTGGCAACCGAAGTTGAATAATACACATCATATCCCGTGAGTTTGTCCTTTATCTCATTCATTGCATCGATACTTATCTGATCCTCTTCCTCACCGTCGAAAGTGACATCAAGCAATGCAGACGTGCCTTTGTAATGATCTTCTGTATTATCAAATGTAACACTCGTAACACCATTGATATCCTCTATCATATCAGCAGCTTCCTGCGCTCTGTCATATGATATGTTGGCTAACAGTACCTGTGCTGTTCCGTATGTTACAAACTGGTCATTCATTACCGTAAGTCCCTGTCTCGTCTCAGTCGAATCAGGCAGATACTTCGTTACGTCATTCTCTACTTTGACCCAGTTTCTTGAGAATATGCAGAAAACAAGCGCTATTATGTATATAAGAAAAAACAGATTCCGCTTATCTACAATAAATTCCGCCAGTTTATACATAAAATTTTTATCCTGACTATTTTCTTTCATCTCTTCCTCCATTTCTTTTGATTTGGGCATTTTTATTATTCTGCCTAATTTACATTATTTTACCATATTTGTATATGTCCATGCATTAACTTTTGAGAAATAAAGACAGACCCTTTGTTTAGAATCTGTCCGAAAAATTTTATTTAATTTTTATAAGTTCTGATAAGAAGCGGAACTTCTGCAATAAGCATTCCTATCCAGCCTGCGAGATATGAGAATGGGAGTGCCTCTATTCCCAGACCTAATATAAGTACAAGCGGCGCTGCCGCAAGTACCCTGACCCCCATGTTAACAAAACTGCTTATAAGAGTAATCTTAAGGTCTCCTATTCCCCGGAAGAATCCCTGGATGCCATTAGTGAGTGCAGGAAGAAGATACATTATTGATATAAGATGCAGATATGTAACGCCATGCCCTATAACCTCTTCATCTTTAACAAACATCATCATAAGCTGTCTTGCAAATGTAAAACATACTATAAATATTGCAATTCCGTATATAATCTCAAGGATAATTCCACACCTGAAGCCTTCACGCATCCTGTCATTCTTACCGGCGCCCTTATTCTGCGCCATAAGTGCCGTCATGGCATGCGCTATGTTCTGTTCGGGTGTATATGCAAAATCATCAATCCTGTTTACTACCGCAAATGCCGCTGCAACCGATACTCCCATAGTATTGACTATTGCCTGTATTCCAAGCTTGCCAAGCTGCACTGTTGCCTGCTGCATTGCCGAAGCCCATCCATAGGCTATAGTCTGCTTAAGAAGACTTGCATCAAATACAAGCCATTTTTTGCCAAGACGCAGTACCGGTACCTTCTTCTGTATATAGATTATACAGAACAGACAGCACAACGCCTCACTGAGCACGGTAGATACGGCACAGCCGTTACTTCCCGCCTTAAGCACAACAACAAAGAACAGATCTCCGAATATATTAAGCACCGCGCTTATAATAAGAAAATAAAGCGGAGAGTTACTGTCTCCAAGCGCTCTTAACGTACTTGAGAAAAAATTATAAAGGAATGTAAACACAAGACCCACGAATATTATTCTTAAATATTCTTTGGTCATATCCATTATCGATGCATCCACCTGCATCAGGTTAAGAATCGGTACCGCAAACACCACGCACAGTAACGTAAGCAGCGCCGAGAATATGACACCCGATATCATGGTTGTACTTATCTGTCTGTGAAGAGTATCATAATCCCTGGCACCATACTGCATTCCCATAAGTATACCCGCGCCCATGCACAGACCGTTAAGAAACAGTATCATCAATGTGCTTATGGGATTGCATATGCCTACTGCCGCCAGTGCCTCTTTTCCAACAAAATGTCCTACTATTATACTGTCAACCGCATTATATGTAAGCTGGAACAGATTACCGAGTACAAGCGGAATTGTGAACTTAACCAGTATCGGCATTATCTTTCCCGTTGTCAGATCCTTTGTCATAACAAAATCTCCCTGATATATACATTTTTTCAAACATATATATTAGGGAGATTTAACTTAAAAGTCAAGTACACTCTATCAAACTTCTATTATACTATACAAATATTCTCTTTACAAAGTTATAAAGGCCATTCTGCCATACGGTTCCTTCATGGTCACCTTCCATCTCATAGAATATATGCTTAATTTCTCTCTGTGTCAGCGCATCATCATAGAACCGGCATGAGTCACCGCATATACCGTCCGTCTCGCCGACATTTATAAGAATCATTGGGAAATTGCCGTACTCAAGCACAAAATCATCCATGAGTGTAGCAAGTATTCTTCCTTCCGAGCCATTAGGTATTACGCCTGATGCTGCTGAAAAAGCACCGATATATCCAAACCGATCCTGATGCTTAAAACCTATTGCAAGCGCACATCTGCCTCCGAGAGAGTATCCCGCGATTGCAGTATTATCGCGGCCTGTCTTAGTTGAATAGTTGTTATTTATATATGGCATGAGGTCATTCATCACCTCGCTCTCAGTAAGGTCATATGCAGCACTCATCTCTCTTATAGGGACGCTGTCCTGGTCCTGTGTTGATACAAAGCAGTCAACACATACTATTATCATATCCGGAACACCATTCTCATAATGTACATTTTCAACAATATACTTAACGCCCATATCACTCCAGCTCTTGTTGCTGCCTCCCATTCCATGAAGCATATAAAGAACCGGATAACTCTTCGAGGCATCATATCCATAAGGAAGAATCACATCAGCCTTGCGCGTTGTGCCAAGTGTTGACGAATAATACTCAACAGTTGTGGTTGTGCCATACTGTCTGTTACCCTTTGGAGATATGTAGTTGTCAGATGCCGCATATGAACGATCCGAAGGATTGTAATCATTAACAAATGTCTTACCCGTGTCTCCAAGTGTCTTCTCTCCCGAAACCACCACCGGTCTTGCTTCTGATGTATCAGGGAGTGTAACTGCGTCTGAATTCTGTGCCGTCTGTTCCATCTGTGCCGTCTGTTCCATCTGTGCCGTCTGTTCCATCTGTGCAGCCTGTGTGCTCTGCTGTGTCTGTTCCTCTTTCGGCTGCATTGCTGCTTCGCCTGTGACAGCGTATGCTTCTGTCTGATTACTGTCATTGCTCTGTCCGCAGCCGCTTACCATTCCCAATGTAATGCAGAATGCTGTAATAATTGCTGCGTACTTTGTAAATGCTGTATGTCTCATAAAGCCCTTCTTCACCCTTTCTCAATTTCACATCATCAATGTTATCTGCGAATATAATATCACTTGAAGTTCGCTCAAGGTCAAGAAAAAAAGCCCGGTGTTTTGTGAAATATGTGTGAACATATCCCATAAAGCGCCGGGCATAATATCTTTTTATCTTTATGTCTTCCTGTCTTCTACATCTTACTTTTCTTAGCCGTAATATCTGTTACCGTCAATCTGTACAGATGTGTCCTTGCAAGCGCCGCACTGTCAAAATGCGGCTCTCCCTCATATCCGTACTTTTTCATTATTATCCTGAATGCAGCAATTTTTTCTTCCTCAGACATAAGCTGCCCGGCAACCGCTTCTCCCATTACACTCGCATATCTGGCTGTCCATCTGCACGCTGTCTCGCCTTTCACAACATCAAAGTTATAATCAGCCTCGAAGAATACATTTGGATTCTTAGCAAGAACATCTACCTTACGTCCCTCACCTGCGCAGTGAAAATATATTGATATCTGTCCGTTCTCCACGTTATATCCAAAATTCACCGGGACAACATATGCCTTACCATCGTCCACCATTCCAAGCCTTATAACATCACATCTGTCAAGTACCTTAAGTTTCTCGGCAAATTCCGTTATTTCTTTATCACTTCTTCTCATAGCTGCCTCCAATCCGATTTTCATTCATTTTTTAATGAATTTACTAATTTAAAACTTCTACGATGAATATATATTATATAATTCATCCGGCAGTGTATTGTAATAAATGCTACTTAACACTACTTTGCTCCAAGTATTATATTAATCAGATTCTTATCAAGCATCAGCGTTCTGTTCCACGGATTAATTATAATGCCGCTTATCCCTTCCACTTCTCCGGCTGTCTTAAGTATCTGTCCTATACCTGACATAAAAGTCGACATTACGCTGCCAGAGCCCTTCAGCTCCTCATCAAATGACGTGAACACACTCCACCACATTCTTCCGTCATCAGTCTTAACCGCCTGAATACTAAGCCCCGCATCCGCGGCTTTTGGGTCAACAGCTACAATAAACTGTCCGCCTTCTCTCATACGCTGTCTTACCACCGTAAGCACATGTGCCAGCATTTCTTCCGACGGTTCCATCTGCAATGCTGCTATCGCCTCTTCAAGTCTTTCATTACCTGCAAGTCCTTCATCTACATTATCGTTACGATTTCTCACTCTATTCTCCATTCCTGCGCTGCCTTTTGCGCATATCAAGTTTGTGCACAAGCACAAATCTTGCGTGTGAGAAATCGGATATCAATCCGATTTTTCACACTATTCTCCATTCCGCATCCGCCGTTGCTATTGTCGACGGTCTGTGTGCTATCATAAGAATCAGCCTGCCATCCTTCATATCATTGATTGATTGCTGTATAAGCTGTTCTGATTCATTATCTAACGCCGAGGTTGCCTCGTCAAGTATAATAACCGGTGCATTTTTGAGTATTGCACGTGCTATCGCTACCCGCTGCCTCTGACCTCCCGACAGTGTATTGCCACGTTCGCCGAGGATTGTGTCATATCCATTCTCCAGCTGTAATATAAAATCATGTGCATTGGCTTTTTTTGCTGCCCGGATTATCTCCTCATCAGACGCAGCCGGATTACCGTTACGTATGTTCTCACGGACAGTATCATGAAACATATACGGCTCCTGCGGAATGTAGGCAATAAGCTTTCTTGTATTCTCAAGTCCAAGCTCATATATATCATGCCCGCCTATTCTTATACTTCCTCCGCTGATTCTGTAGAACCCCATAAGAATTTTCATTAATGTACTTTTACCGCGTCCTGACTCTCCTGTAATGGCATAGCTCTTCCCCATTGTAAACGCCGCGCTGTACCCGTCAAATATCTTCTGCTCCTGTCCCTCATATGCAAATGTTATATTATCGAATTCAACATCTGCCTGAGCAGGAACATTTGCAGCATTATAATCACTACAATTACGGAAACTTTCTTCGGGAAGCTCGAGGAACTCCAATACACGCTCTGCATTGACCAGCCAGCTTGTAAGACTTGGTATGTACTGTCCCATCATAAGAAAATTATACTGAAATGCACCATACATTGTGTACAGTGCCAGCAGGCTGCCAACCTTACCGTTATATTTCTGTATATATATAATTCCCATTGCAAGAAATGCTACTGCGCCAATCAGGTCAAATGCATTACGCAATGCCGCCACGACTGACTCAATTCTTCCCTGCTTCTTCATATTACGTCCGCACCGTTCGTTGGCTTCATTATACTTCTGTCCTATAACTGATTGGAGCGGAAACATTCTTATTGTCTCCATTCCCTGAAGCATATCTGTAACAGAACGGCTTATTGCCTTATTATCATCCGAGATACTGCGGCTGTAGCCTGCAAGCACCGGAACCATTGCCAGATTAAGTGCGAGTGACAGGATGCACAGCACAAGCAGTCCTGCCATAACCGGCGGACATTTCATAAACATGGGAACAACACAGACGCAGACAATGATTACAGGCATCATAACACGTCTGAATCTTGAGCCGAATATTCCTGAAGCCATATTGGTATCATATGTAAGCTTTGACATGAAATCTCCGGTGTGATTATTCTCATAGAAGCTTACCGGCAGCATCAGCGCCTTTCCAAATACGATATTGCGCATAGTTGCTCCTGTACGCTTGGCTTCGTTATTGTAACATACGCCAAGAATATTACTCACTCCAAATTCCAATACAGAAAATATAATTATTCTCTTCACTATGTCAGTATCCCAAATGTTTCCGCCTGACACAGCCGTATCGGTAATAAGCCCGACTATGTCCGAGAGCATCACAACCGTTATACCATTTATAATGCCCATAAGGATTATCTCACCAAAATAAAGAATTGCACGCCATCCCTGAAAACGGACGACAAGCTGTTTTATAATTCTCAGATTCTTCATGCGTCCGCCTCCTCTTCACTGCTCATCCTGTACAGCCTGCTGTATACGCCTTCACTGTCCATAAGCTCTCTGTGCGTACCCTTCTGTACAATCCTTCCTTTCTGCAGTACATATATACACTCTGCATTTTCAATCGTATTAAGCCTGTGGGCGATTGTCATAATCGTATGATTCTTTGCAAGCTCCTCCAGCGCATTTTTTATCTGTTCCTCATTCTCAACGTCAACTGATGCTGTAGGCTCATCAAACAGAATCAGCTCTGCATTCTTAAGCAGTGCCCTTGCAATCGCTATTCTCTGCTTCTGCCCTCCTGACAGCCTGTCTCCGCGCTCTCCGGCATTTGTCGCATACCCTTCGGGCATTTTCATGATATCATCATGGATTCGTGCCTTTTTGCAGCACTCGATAATCCGGTCCATTCCAACACTCATATCTCCACAGGCAACATTCCATGCAATACTTTCAGGGAAAAGAAATGTATCCTGCGACACAAGTGCTATATGAGACCTCAGCTCATCATAATCATTTCTGCCCGCCTCTTCTCCAAATACATTAACCTCGCCTTTGTCAGGCTTATAGAAGCCACATATCAGCTTAAATATCGTACTTTTGCCTCCGCCAGATTCGCCGACAATCGCTACATTCCGCCCCTTTTCTATTCTAAGATTAAAATCATCCAGCACACAGCCTGATGTGTCATACGCAAAGCTTACATTCTTAAATTCAACCGCACACGCGCCGTTGCCTGTATCAGTTGTGCCACACATACTGTTACCGTTGCCGTCCGCCGCACTCTCTGACGGATAATCCATAATCTCCTCAAGCCTGTTCCTGGATACAAGATTAATCCTTGCATCTATAAAATAATGTGGAAGCATTCCCAGAGGCGGAACCACCCTGTCAAGAAGCAGCATAAAATATGACATTTCACCGATTGTAATGTGTCCCGTCTGCACACGCCACAATGCAGCAATTCCAAGTATCACACACGGAGCACACTGCACTATGTCTCCCGCAACCCACGCTATCGACGAGATTGCATTGCGCCTGTATTCAAATCCGAGAATCGTCCTGTTTGTTTTCTTTATTTTATCTTTAAAATAATCCTCAAGGTTATAGCTTTTGACTACATTTATTCCGCTTATTGCATCATAAGCCAGCTCATTTACCTCATCATGGTACTGCGAATGCTTTCTTGTAAGCCCGGATACCTTCTCCCCGGTAAGCCTCGACACAAGCATCATGACAGGAACCACTACAAGAAGAAGTGCTGTAAGAAGTCCATCAAGACGTGCAAGTGAAAATATTATCGTTACAATTGTAACTACAGATGTCACAATAGTCGGAAGAATCTCCGAATAATAATCCGATATTTTGGCAACATCATCAAGGAAATTATTGAGCACCCTTCCTGAAGTATGTGTGTCAAAATACCTATACTCAAGCTGCATAAGCTTTTTTCCGGCAGCCGCTCTGAAACCAGTCTGCATATTAGCTGCAAATATCTTAGTTGCAATGCTCTGTATATATGTAAATGCGAATCCCAGTACGACAAGAACACCCACATATATCCAGAACTGCCTGTCTATGCATTCTCCAAGATTTCCTGCAAACATGGCATCTATTGCATCCGATATCCTGTTATTGCCAAGCAGCAGCACCTTGGCTGCCAGATATGAGCACGCAAGCTCCAGCACAAACCAGCCGGAATTTTTCATAAACAGTTCCCTGAATATTGTGTTTTTCGTTCCCCTCTTCATTATGCTCATTTTTATCTTTCCTCATTGTTTACTATTTGCTTTATTATCTGCTTTATCAGCTGCATTCCTTATCGTGTACATATATATGTATTTTATGAATTAATCATCTAATTAACCCTTATCAATGCGTTCACGCCAGCTATTATAAGCAGTATAAATGCTGCATAAGCAAATCCCGATGCAAACAGTATGACCAGCATGAGCGGTGCAAAAACAATATACATGAGAACCTTTGTAAGTCCCCATGTTGCTTTGAATGCAAGCCACAGAACCTTTCCAACAAATCCCAACAGCATAAATGCAAATATAAGTGTTAACATATTTTTCTCCTCCTGTATCTTCCTTCTGGTTATATGATAACGCACTACATTGATAGTTCAATTAATATAAGATTAAAATCAGATTAAAGACGTACTCTCTAAAACTTTGCTTATAAAAAAGGGTTTCAGAAGAAATCTTCTGAAACCCTTAAATTCACTGTATAATCAGACGGTTAACCAACGATTACTCGATGATTGTAGCAACAGCACCTGAACCAACTGTACGGCCACCCTCACGAATAGCGAAACGAAGACCCTGCTCCATAGCTACTCTGTGGATAAGCTCGATTGTCATCTCTACGTTGTCACCAGGCATGCACATCTCTGTACCAGCTGGAAGCTCGCAAACACCTGTAACATCAGTTGTTCTGAAGTAGAACTGTGGTCTGTAGTTGTTGAAGAATGGTGTATGACGGCCACCCTCGTCCTTTGTAAGAACGTAAACCTGAGCTGTAAACTTCTTATGAGGTGTGATTGAACCTGGCTTACAAAGAACCTGACCTCTTTCAATCTCATCTCTCTGAACACCACGAAGAAGAGCACCGATGTTATCACCTGGCTCAGCCTCATCAAGGAGCTTACGGAACATCTCGATACCTGTTACAACTACCTTACGAGTCTCATCTGAAATACCAACGATTTCAACTTCCTCATTAAGGTGGAGAACACCTCTCTCAACTCTACCTGTAGCAACAGTACCACGGCCTGTGATTGAGAATACATCCTCTACTGGCATAAGGAATGGCTTATCTGTCTCTCTCTTTGGATCTGGAACATACTCATCGATTGTATGCATAAGCTCAAGAATCTTGTCGCCCCACTCGCTCTGTGGATCCTCAAGTGCCTTAAGAGCTGAACCCTGGATGATAGGTGTATCATCGCCTGGGAAGTCATACTCGTTAAGAAGCTCTCTGATCTCCATATCTACGAGCTCAAGAAGCTCTGGATCATCAACCATATCACACTTATTCATGAATACAACAACGTAAGGAACACCAACCTGACGAGCAAGAAGGATATGCTCTCTTGTCTGAGCCATAACACCATCAGTAGCAGCAACAACAAGGATAGCAGCATCCATCTGTGCAGCACCTGTGATCATGTTCTTAACGTAGTCAGCATGTCCAGGACAGTCAACGTGTGCATAATGTCTCTTCTCTGTCTCATACTCAACGTGAGCTGAAGAAATTGTGATACCTCTTTCTCTTTCCTCTGGAGCCTTATCGATGTTCTCGAATGCAACAGCCTCACCTGTACCAAGTCTCTCATGAAGAGTCTTTGTAATAGCAGCTGTAAGTGTAGTCTTACCATGATCTACGTGTCCAATTGTACCAATGTTACAATGTGGTTTAGTTCTCTCAAATTTAGCTTTAGCCATTTTTAAAAATCCTCCTTTAATAATTAATGGCCACGACGGGCTCATTTTTAATAGGCTATAACCCATTATATGGCATAATGGGCTTAATTTCAACTACTTTTTATATAGCGTACAGACAGAAAAATCTGCCTGTACGTTAATAAACAATAATCAGGATTCAGCAATGCCGCAAATTACTTTGCGTGAGCGCTGATAACCTTATCCTGAACAGACTTTGGAGCCTGCTCATACTTATCAAAGAACATTGAGTAGTTACCACGACCCTGTGTCTTTGAACGAAGGTCTGTAGCATATCCGAACATCTCTGAAAGTGGAACGTAAGCCTTAACCATCTTACCACCACCAACATCTTCCATACCCTCAACACGGCCTCTACGAGAGTTAACATCACCTATTACATCGCCCATGTATTCCTCAGGCATAGTAATCTCAACTTTCATGATAGGCTCTAAGAGTGCAGGAGCTGCCTTAGCCATAGCATCCTTGAATGCCATAGATCCGGCGATGTGGAATGCCATCTCTGATGAATCGACTTCATGATATGAACCATCGTATACAGTAGCCTTGATACCAAGTACCGGGAATCCGGCAAGGATACCAGCCTGTGAAGCCTCTTCGATACCTTCGCCAACAGCCGGGATGTATTCCTTAGGAATTGAACCACCAACAACCTCTGAAACGAACTCGAATGTCTTCTCGCCGTTAGGATCTGTAGGCTCAAATCTAACCTTACAATGTCCGTACTGTCCACGACCACCTGACTGCTTAGCATACTTACTGTCGACATCAACTGCCTTAGTGAAGCATTCCTTGTAAGCAACCTGTGGGGCACCTACGTTAGCCTCTACGTGGAACTCACGAAGAAGTCTGTCTACGATAATATCAAGATGAAGTTCACCCATACCGGCAATGATTGTCTGGCCTGTTTCCTTATCTGTATGAGCTCTGAATGTAGGATCCTCTTCAGCAAGCTTTGCTAAAGCCTCACCCATCTTACCCTGGTCATTCTTAGTCTTTGGCTCGATAGCAAGTTCGATAACCGGCTCTGGGAACTCCATAGACTCAAGGATTACAGGATGCTGCTCATCACAGATTGTATCACCTGTTGCTGTAAACTTAAGACCTACAGCTGCTGCGATATCACCTGAGTAAACCTTATCGATTTCTTTTCTGTTGTTGGCATGCATCTGAAGGATACGTCCAACTCTTTCCTTCTTGTTCTTTGTTGCGTTAAGAACATAAGAACCTGCATTCAGTGTACCGGAGTAAACTCTGAAGAATGCTAACTTACCTACGAATGGGTCCGTCATAATCTTGAATGCAAGAGCTGAGAATGGCTCATCATCTGAAGACTTAACAGATACTTCATTACCATCCTCGTCAACACCATTGATATCCGGGATATCTGTTGGAGCCGGCATGTACTCAAGTACTGCATCAAGGAGCTTCTGAACGCCCTTATTCTTATAAGCTGTACCGCAGAGGCAAGGGATTGCATCACCAGCGATAGTAGCCTTTCTTAATGTCTTCTTAAGCTGCTCTACTGTTGGCTCCTCACCCTCAAGATACTTCTCCATAAGGTCATCATCGAACTCAACAATCTGCTCTACCATCTTGTCATGATACTCCTGAGCCTGATCCTTAAGATCATCAGGAATCTCACCAACCTGGATGTCATCGCCCTTATCTCCGTTGAAGATATAAGCCTGCATCTCGAATAAGTCTACGATACCCTGGAAGTAATCTTCCTTACCGATAGGAATCTGGATAAGGACAGGATTCTTACCAAGCTTTGAAATAAGCTGGTCACATGAACCAAAGAAGTCAGCACCAAGCTTATCCATCTTGTTCATGAAAGCCATACGTGGAACATTGTACTTATCAGCCTGACGCCATACGTTCTCTGACTGTGGCTCAACACCGTTCTGTGCATCGAATACACCAACAGCGCCGTCAAGTACTCTAAGTGAACGCTCAACCTCAACAGTGAAGTCTACGTGTCCAGGAGTATCAATGATATTGATACGGTATTCTGGAGCTCCAGCTTTCTTCTTGCCATTCTCCTCAAGAGTCCAATGACATGTTGTAGCGGCTGATGTGATTGTGATACCTCTTTCCTGCTCCTGGGCCATCCAGTCCATTGTTGCAGTACCGTCATGAGTATCACCGATTTTATGATTAACACCAGTATAATAAAGGATACGCTCTGTTAATGTTGTCTTACCAGCATCGATATGAGCCATGATACCAATATTTCTGGTTCTCTCTAATGGATATTCTCTTCCAGCCATTGTTTTTCCTCTCTTATATAATGGGGATTCAATTGAATCTCTATAGATAATTAGAATCTATAGTGAGCAAATGCCTTATTAGCATCTGCCATTCTGTGCATTTCTTCCTTCCTCTTTACTGATGCTCCTGTGTTACCAGCTGCATCGAGGATCTCGTTAGCGAGACGCTCTTCCATAGTCTTCTCGCCTCTTGCACGTGAAAATGTTGTTAACCAACGAAGTGCTAAAGTCTGTCTTCTCTCAGGCTTTACTTCGATTGGAACCTGATATGTTGCACCACCGATACGTCTAGCCTTAACTTCAAGAACTGGCATGATGTTGTTCATAGCCTCCTCGAATACCTCTAAAGCTGGGCGGTCAGTCTTAGCTGCAACCCTGTCAAATGCTCCGTATACAATCTTCTGAGCGATACTCTTCTTACCATCAAGCATAATGTTGTTGACAAGCTTAGTAACCACCTTGTTATTGTAAATAGGATCTGCTAATACATCTCTTTTCTGAGTATGTCCTTTACGTGGCACGGTTCTTCCCTCCTTAATAATAATTAATTCATCGGTACTCACAATTATCTTGGCCTTTTTCCACTGCGGGATAATCGGCTTGTGTTCGTGCTCGGCTCTATATTAAACCTGCAACCTCAGGATTCAATCTAATTCCGGCACTTAACGTAATTTTGTGAATAAATATTAAATTACCTAATGTGACTTATGTCACAAGCAAGCGCTTGAATTACTTAGCGTCCTTAGGTCTCTTGGCACCGTACTTAGAACGGGCCTGTCTTCTCTTAGCAACACCAGCTGTATCAAGTGTACCTCTGATGATGTGGTATCTTGTACCTGGAAGGTCCTTTACACGACCACCACGGATAAGAACAACGCTATGCTCCTGAAGGTTGTGACCTTCACCTGGGATGTAGCTTGTTACTTCGATACCGTTAGAAAGACGTACTCTGGCAATCTTTCTAAGAGCTGAGTTAGGCTTCTTAGGAGTTGCTGTCTTAACAGCTGTACATACACCTCTCTTCTGTGGAGCAGAGATATCTGTAGCCTTCTTCTTAAGAGAGTTATATCCCTTCTGAAGAGCAGGAGCTGTTGACTTCTTAACAGATGTCTGACGACCATTTCTTACTAACTGATTAAATGTAGGCATTCTTTTTTCACCTCCCGGAATTAGAATAAAAACTGTGGTTGCTATTATTCATTGCCCAAATTATAATGAATAAACAGTCCAGTGCTCTATGGCACAAAAAAATTAAGCGCCCAAAACTGCACGCTTAATTATTATATAAATATATTATGTCTATGTCAAGCATTTTTTATCAATCAAAAAGCTGTCATTTAATAATTTTTTAAGACCTTTATCTGGTAAGCAGCATCCTGTCATTATCAAAATCCTGTCTTGTTTTTGCGGAATACATCTTAAGCAGATCATCAAGAGACATTGCCTTACGGCTTTGCTCATCAATATCAAGAATGATATTGCCCGAATCCATCATAATCGTCCTGTTGCCCGTCTCCATTGCAGACTTAAGATTATGCGTAATCATCATTGTTGTAAGGTTATATTTTTTTACAACATTCTGTGTAATCTCCATAACCTTTTCTGCAGTTGCAGGGTCAAGCGCCGCAGTATGCTCATCAAGAAGGAGTACCTTAGGAGGTACCAGTGTACACATAAGAAGTGTCACTACCTGTCTCTGTCCTCCTGACAGCAGCCCGACTTTTGTCTTCATCCTGTCTTCAAGCCCCATGCCAAAATCGGCGAGTGCATTGCGGAAGAATTCTTTATCCTTTTTATTAAGTGCAAATCCAAGCCCCGGTTTGCCTGCTCTTGAATACGCAAGCGCAATATTCTCTTCAATTGTCATTCCCGGTGCAGTGCCCTTCATAGGATCCTGGAACACACGCCCTATAACATGTGAGCGTTTATGTTCCTTCATATATGTAATATCATCACCATCAAGAATAATCGAACCGGAATCAAGTAAAAATGTTCCGCATATTGCATTAAATAATGTTGACTTGCCTGCTCCGTTAGAACCGACTATAGTTACAAAATCACCTTTATTCAGTGTAAGGTTGAGGCTGTCAAGTGCAACATGTTCATTAGGTGTTCCCTTGGCAAACACCTTAACTGCGCTGTTTATCTTCAGCATTGCATTGTCTGTCACCGCATTATCAGTCATTGCTTTTCCCATGTTACCTGCGTCCTCCCATTCTTGTTCTGTACATTCCGATATACTGTTTGATTGCCGGTATTGAAAGTGCAATTGCAACTATCACTGCTGACAGGAACTTAAGCATGTATGCAGGGAATATACTTGATTTTATTGCAAATGCAATTATAAATCTGTATATTACGGCGCCGAATACAGAGCAGATGATTCCTGCTGTTATATTTCTTCTGCCGCCGAATACCTCACCGATTATTACCGATGCAAGACCTACAACCAGGATTCCCACACCCGAATTAATATCCGCATAACCCTGATACTGTGCAAGCAGCCCACCGGCTGCCGCTATGCAGGCATTGGCGATTGCAAGTGCAAGAACCTTGGTCATATCTGCATTTATCGAAGATGCCCTTACCATGTCTTCATTGTCTCCCGTTGCCCTTATGCATAACCCGAGACGTGTTCTGAAGAATAATATCAGAATCAGGCTGAATACTACCGCAAATACTGCCGGAATTATAATCTTTACAGCATCCCTTGAAAGCCCCGGAAACATCTTATAAGCTATTCTGAATATTGTATCTGCCTTGATGAGACTTAAGTTGGAGCTTTCTCCCATTATCATGATATTTATCGAGTAGAGACCGCTCATTGTAAGGATTCCTGATAATACCGGATGTATCATAAGCTTTGTCTGTAAAAATCCCGTAACAACTCCTGCAAGAGCTCCGGCTGCCATTCCGAGAAGTATTCCTATTACCGGATGGCCTGCTATTGACAGAACCGCTGACACGGTAAGTCCCAGTGTGAAGCTTCCTTCAGCCGTAAGATCCGGTATATTCATTATTCTGAAAACTATGTATATTCCTATCGCCAGCAGACCATATATAAGTCCAAGCTGGAGTGAGCCTAACACTAAGACCATTGCGTGCCTCCCAATTCAAAATCGTATTAATTACTTTGCATCTGTTATAAGCTGTGCTGTTGACTTAACGCTGTCAGGTATTGTGACACCGAGTGCTTCCATTGTGTTCTGGTTGATTACAGTTCCTGATGCAGGAACTACTACCGAAGGAACATCTGCGACCTTCCTGCCTCCAAGAATCTCAACTGCCATGTCTGCACTCTGTGAACCAATCTGCTTATCATTCATAGCTACTGTTGCAAATGCACCTGACTGCACTGTTGTTGCGCTGCATGCATATACAGGAATCTTATTTTTTCTTGTTATCTCTGTAATCTGTGCCATACCTGACTGAACAACACTATCATTAGGTACAAAGATTGCATCAACGCTTCCTACAAGACTTTCTGCTGCCTGCTGAATCTCTGACGAATTAGTTACTACAGCCTCAACATACTTAAGTCCCTTGCCGTCAAGGTAAGACTTTGCATCTTTAACTGTATTTACTGAGTTAACCTCACCGGTGTTATATATAAGGCCATATGTCTTATTACCCGGTGTGAGTGAATCGCTGAGATTAAATATATCGCTTACAGGGATTGCATTAGATGTACCTGTTGCATTCTTATCAGGCTTTTCCATGTTGCTTGTCACACCCGCTGCCACAGGAGCAGATACAGAGATGAATACTACAGGGATATCTGAATCCATATTAACCATAGCCTGAGTTGCCGGAGTTGCAATTGTTGCTACAAGATCCATTCTGCTGTCAACCATCTCCTGGCAGATTGTATTAAGTGTTGCCGTATCACCCTGCGCGCTCTTAACAACTATGTCGCACTTATCTTCTGTGTATCCCTTGGCACGGAGCTCCTCGATGAATCCGTCCTTCATATCGTTAAATGCGCCATTCTCGATAAGCTGTATTACGCCAACCTTAATCTTGCCGCTGCTCTTCTCTGAACTGCTGCCACATGCCGCCATTCCTGTTGCCATAACTGCTGCGAGCATCATACATGCTGCCTTCTTAAACATCTTTCCAAGTCTCATAATTTTTCTCCCTTTCAATTATAAATTTTTACCACAAGATATAGAATCAGTCGTTGCATTAAAAAATCCCCGGCAGATATAAATCTGCCAGGGACGAATTGTTCGTGGTACCACCCTAATTCAGACTCCATGCGCCATCACGTCTTATTGGAATCCCTCTTGCCCTTAACGCGGGTCATACGGCACAGGCTACTCAAAAACTCAATATAAAGCTTCATCTTTCACCCTGCGTCTTGCAAGTCCATTCCCTATCCCTTCCATACCGGATTCCACCAGCTCCGGCTCTCTGTGATGTCAGTAAAACAGGTACTCGTCTTGTTCATCGACTTTATCTCTATCACTTAAAACGCATTATAGCAACATCCATTCCGAATGTCAAACATTTTCTTAAAGAAATGTAAAATTCCGCCACGTATTAATCGTTATAGACCTTCCGGAACTCTGAATAACCATCTTCCTCAAGCTTCTGAATCTGGAACTTGGCATTCTTGTTAAGCGGCTGTACAGTTACAATATTGCCCTGTTCGCGCAGCTTTGTTGCCTCAGCAAATACATCGGCAAGCTTGTCTGTAGACACCTTGCTGTCAACAAGAATTGCAATGCATTTTTTGTCTCTTGCAAATGCCTTGTCACCAAGCTTATCCTTGAGTATTGTGATGATGCGCTCAAAGCCGATTGAAAATCCGCATGCACATACCTTCTGTCCGCAGAACTTGCCAATCATCTCATCATATCGTCCGCCTCCGGCGATTGAGAAGTTATATCCGTCAATTGTAATCTCAAATATTGTTCCTGTGTAATATGACATTCCTCTTACAAGTGTAGGGTCAAATACAAGGCTTACATCGCTGCTTATCATAGGCTTCACACATGAGAGTATGCCGTCGAGTGAGTCAACAACTGATGAATCTATCGCATCGGCACCTATAAGGCTGCAGAAATCCCCGCATGATATTCCCTCTGTAATTTTCGTGAACATCTGTGTATACTTTTCAACTGCATCAGCAGCAAATCCGCTCTTTACAAGTTCTTCCTTAACTCCGTCTATTCCGATCTTGTCCATCTTATCAAGAATGATGAACACAGTGTCGAAACTCTCTTCGTCAAAGCCTGCGCTCTTAGCCATTCCCTTAAGGATTCTTCTGTCATTAACGTGAACTGTAAACCTGCTTATTCCGACCTCTTCAAAAATCTTTGTGAGCATTGATGTTGTTGCAGCAATAAGCTCTATCTCTGCCAGAATCGATGAATCTCCGAGAATATCGATATCGCACTGTGTAAACTGACGGAATCTTCCCTTCTGCGGTCTGTCGGCACGGAATACGTTGCCAATCTGAAGTGATTTGAAGGGAGTTGTCAGTACTGCCTGATTGTTGGCATAATAACGCGAAAGCGGTACAGTAAGATCATAACGGAGAGCCGAATCCGCAAGTTCTCCGCCATTCTCGATTGCACGCTGAAGATCCGCGCCTCTCTTCATTACAGGGAAGATGAGCTTCTCATTCTCTCCGCCCTGCTTGCCTGTAAGATTCCCAAGGTGTTCCATTACAGGTGTCTCTATAAGCGAAAATCCATATGTTGCATATGTTTCTTTAATCATATTAATGACATGTTCACGAAGTCTCATGTCTGATGGGAGGAAATCATTCATTCCCTTTATTGGCGTTTTGATAAATCCCATTGTTATTATCTCCTTATGTTCCGGTTAATAAATACAGTTACATATCTTATGATAAATGCTGTTACATGTCCCACGCATGGTGGTCTGTATGAAGCAGCTTGTGTGCCACAGGTGAATTAGGCTTCTCGAAGAATTCCTCATACATCTTAAGCACATCAGGGTTCTCATGACTGAATCTGATATTCTTACTGCGGTCAAGACTGTACAGGATAGGTGCTCTGTCTTTTGCAAGTTCCTGTCCGTCACGGATAGGCTGTCCGCCGCCGCCTACGCATCCTCCCGGACACGCCATTACCTCAACAAAATCGTACTTCACTTCACCGCGCTTAATTGCATCAAGCAACTGTCTTGTATTGCCAAGGCCGTGGACCGTTGCTGTTCTTATCTCATTGCCGCCGACATTGAATGCTGCCTCTTTCCACGGGTTCATTCCTCTCACTGCACTGAATGCATCAGCATCAGGATTCTTACCTGTTACAAGATAGAACGCTGAACGGAGCGCTGCCTCCATAACACCGCCTGTCGCGCCGAATATTACGCCGGCACCGCTGTATGTTCCGAGTGGTGAATCGAAGTCCTCCTCCGGAAGGGCTTCGGGAATTATTGCCTCTCCTCTTACAAGCCTTGCAAATTCTCTTGTTGTAAGCACATAATCAACATCCTGTCCGTATCCTGCAGAACTCATATTATCATATGCCGCTTCCGCTTTCTTGGCTGTACAAGGCATAATAGAGACTGAACATATTCTTGACGGATCTATATCCGCTTTCTTGGCAAAATATGACTTAACAACTGCGCCGAACATCTGCTGCGGTGACTTGGCTGTTGACAGATTATCCACGAATTCAGGATACTGTGACTTAACAAATCTCACCCAGCCCGGGCAGCACGATGTAAACATTGGAAGTCTGCTCTTGTCAGGATTCTTAAGCCTTTCTATAAATTCATTTCCCTCTTCCATTATCGTAAGATCCGCTGAAAAATTGGTATCGAATACATAATCAAAGCCTATATGTCTGAGCACCGACGCAAGTCTCTTCTCTGTAGCCACATCCCCCGGCATGCCGAGATCCTCGCCCCATGCCGTTCTGACGGCAGGTGCCACCTGAACCACAGTTATCGTCTCCGGGTCATTAAGAGCCGCAAGTACCTTGCCGATATCATCCTTTTCTCTTAGCGCTCCTACAGGGCAATGTGTCACACACTGTCCACAGGCTGCACAGTCCGCATGTTCAATCTTACGGCCGTTAGCCACATCCACAGTTGTTCTGCTGCCTGTATTAACTACATCCCATACATGAAGCGTCTGTATCTTTTCACATACCTGAATACAGCGCATGCACTTAATACATTTGGCATTATCGCGGATAATAGGGAATTCAGGATTCCAATCATTATGCTCTATTCTTCCATTATACGGATTCTCTATACATCCCAGATCATTAGCAATCTTCTGAAGCTCACAGTTACCGCTTCGTACACAGATTGCACATCTGCAGTCATGCTGCGAAAGTATAAGACGTACGATTGTCTTGCGTGTCTCTCGTACCTTAGGTGAGTTAGTGAATATTACCATTCCCTCCTCAACCTTATTATTACAGGCCGTTATGAGCTTTTCCTTGCCCTGAAGTTCCACCTGGCATACACGGCATGCTGCTATCTCATTAATATCGCGGAGATAGCACAGATGTGGAATCATAATTCCGATGCCTGCCGCAGCATCAAGAATTGTTGTGCCCTCAGGGACACTTACCGGACGGTTGTTTATTGTAAGATTTACCATATCTCTGCTCTTCCTCCTTTAAAGTTACCATAGCCAAAGTGGTCGCACCTTAAGCAGCGCGAAGACTCCTGCTCAGCCTCTTCAAGAGTCATGCCGCATTCGATATGATCAAAATTGCATTTTCTCTCATCCGCAGGCACATTGGTAAGATTAACCCTTCCGCACGCCGGCTTGTCCGCATGGCTTGCCGCCGGAATGTCTATATCAACGCTTATGAGATGATTATATCCGAGATATTCATCTATATTGGCCGCTGCCACCTTACCTGCGGCAATAGCACGTATTACAGTTGCAGGCCCGGTTACACAGTCACCTCCGGCAAATACACCCGGTATATTGATAATCTCGCCATCATCCATGGCTGTTATGTTGCCTCTCTTGACAGGCATTCCCGCCTCCTCAAAATGACGGCTCTCAATACCCTGTCCGATTGCGACTATTACGATATCACATGCGACCCTCACCTCAGGCTTTGATGAATCAGATGGTCTGGCCCTTCCCCATTCATCCATTCTTCCGATTATCTGTGGCTTAACCCACAATGCCACGGCATTGCCGTTCTCATCAGCCTCTATTCTTACCGGACTGCTGAGCTCCATAAGTTCACAGCCTTCCTCAAGTGCTCCTTCCACTTCTTCAGGAAGCGCTGTCATATCTTCCTTACGCCTTCTGTAGGCAATTATTGCTCTCTTAGCACCAAGTCTTACCGCTGAGCGTACACAGTCCATTGCAACATTACCACCGCCGACAACAGCAACCGTCTTGCCGGTAAAATCAGGTACATTATCGTTACCTATATTATCAAGCAGCTCAACCGCCGACATAACATTATTGCTGTCTTCACCCTCTATTCCTATCTTCTTATCGTTATGGGCACCGATTGCAATATAAACGGCATCATACTGGTCTCTAAGATCCTTAATTGAGAAATTCTCACCAATCTTTGTATTATACTTAACTTCAACTCCTGTTGACAGAACACAGTCAATATCTTCCTGAAGGCGTTCTCTTGGAAACCGGTAATTAGGTATTCCGTATCTTAACATTCCGCCAAGCTTGGACTTCATCTCATAAACAACGCACTTATGCCCCATAAGCGAAAGGAAATACGCTGCACTGAGTCCGCTTGGACCACCTCCGACAATAGCAACTCTCTTACCGGTTGCCGCGGCACATGGAGGTGCCGGCACAACTCCTGCATTATCCACAGCAAATCTTTTAAGTCCTCTTATATTAACTGCCGTGTCAAACATACTTCTGCGGCATCTTGCCTCACATGGATGCTCACATATAAGTGCACACGCTGTAGGGAAAGGATTATCCTTTCTTATAAGACGCACTGCATCTGCATATCTTCCTTCATTAACAAGCGCGATATATCCCGGAATATCAACTCCCGCAGGGCACAATGCAACACAAGGTATTGCCTGGGTTATGTGATTGGTACATTTGCCATTTTTGATATGTGCAACATAATCGTCACGGAAACCTTCAAGCCCCCTGAGTACCATATTGGCTGCCTCATATCCGATTGCACAGTCAGCCGAGTTACTTATTACCTTGGCAAGCCTTTCTATCTCGCCAAGCGTCTCCATTGTTGCCTCTCCTTCAAGGACCTGATTAAGGTAATCTGCAAGCTGTCCGAGTCCTACACGGCACGGCACACATTTACCGCATGTCTGTGCATGGCATAGTCTGAGGAAATTAAGTGCAAGATCTACAGGGCATATTCCCGGAGGACTTGCCACAATACGTCTCTCAAGATCCTTATACAGTCTCTCTACAGTCTGGCCGGCAACATTCTTAGTTGCAATTTTAAGTCTGCTCATATACGCTACGTCTCCTAATTATCTGTGTTCTTCCAATATCTTCTCAAGGATAATAACTGCGTCTTCAATACATCCCGGGCAGCTTCTTAACACTTCTCCCGTCTCAACACCCTTGAGGTCTTTGCATACTATTGACTTATTTTTGTTTTTAAATGTCTCGACAAGCTCTTTTGAAAGCTTATATGTCTGTCCCTTTGAGTCTGGCTTCTCAAGGTTGGCCGAACTGTTAAGCAGTCCGAGTATTGTAACCGCTCCGTTAACCGCACCACAAGTTCCTTCCATACATCCCATTCCAAGCCCCATGCCTTCTGTCAGACGGAACATCGCTGCCTCATCAATCCCAAATTCGTCACAAAAACTGCATGCTACAGCCTGTGCGCAGTTATATCCCTTATTGTGTAATTCTGCCGCTTTATCAGTTCTGTTTCCCATATATACATTCTCCAATCCTGTATGCTTTACGTGTTAAATAGCATTTAATTTTCATTATATACATTTTGCCGGAGCTATGCAATATTTGTTTATTTTATAACATAAACAAGGCAGAGTACCTCTAAAATGGCACTTGAATAAATACCTGTATCATATTAAAATAAATCATATTTTTCGTCGCATGCAGACAGCATGCGGGAATGGGGATATTTATGATACAGACGCTTTACAATGTAGACGGATATGATGAGGATAAGATATACAGTGCTATATGCAGATCTTTTGAGACACTCGGAATAATTAATGATATCCACCCGGGAATGAAAGTTGTGCTGAAGCCTAATCTTGTCATGGCAAAGAGCCCACAGTTTCCCGTAACTACACATCCGGCAGTAATTAATGCAGCAGCACGGTATTTCCACGATAACGGAATAACAGACATAACACTTGCCGAAAGCTCAGGCGGACTGTATAACGCGGAATATATCAAAAATATATACCGTGTATGCGGTCTTAAGAGCCTTCACCCGTATATAAAGCTTAATATGGATTTTACATCTAAGGTGGTTACATGCCGCGAAGGTTTTGTGAACCATACATTCAACCTTATAACTCCAATCGTCGAAGCTGATTATGTTGTTAATATATGTAAGCTTAAGACACATTCCATGACCGGCTATTCCGGCGGAATAAAGAACCTTTTCGGAACAATCCCCGGTCTTGAGAAACCTCAGATGCACTATCGCTGGCCTAAGATTGAAGATTTTTCCAATATGCTGTTGGAGCTTGCACAGACAGTTAATCCGGCTGTTACTATAATTGATGCCATAGATGCCATGGAGGGTAACGGTCCTACAGGAGGCACGTCACATCCTCTTAACCTCATTATGGCTGCAAGAGATTTTTACACACAGGATTACTTTGCAGCACAGCTTATGAAACTTAATCCTATGGATGTTGTTATGATACGTCAGGCCGTAGAACGCGGGCTTGCCCTGCCTGATGAGATTGAACTTGCCGGTGAGCAGATTCCTGAAGGACTTACGCCGTTTGAGAAACCGGATACGCATAAGCTTGATTTTTCTACGAGTGTGCCTCCGTTTCTTGCACGTCCGGCCACCATGCTAATGAAACATTTCCTTAAGTCTTACCCTAAGGTTAATCCGGATATATGCGTCGGATGCGGCAGATGCGCCGAGAGCTGCCCTGCCCATATAATAAAGATAAAAGATAAAAAAGCACATTTTACAAAGAAAGGCTGTATCTCATGCTTCTGTTGCCAGGAGATGTGTCCTGCCAAAGCCATCTCTGTAAAACGTGCATTATAAACGCATATCCGGTTGCTTATTCAATCCAAATCACATTGCCCCATAATTATTCCGGCAATATGTTCATAGTCATTAACAAAGTCTGCGCGATGATAATCCATCGTGCTTATTTTATTCATAACCTTACTCATGTCATCAAGTTCCGTTATATCTATACTCACAGCCGCACCCAGATTGCACATCATTGCAATGTTCATTCTGTCCTCTGCGATATCAGGCCGACCAATCAGTGCAGCCGGTGTTCCGGCAAGCAGCACTTCAGCTATCGTAGACCAGCCGGGCTTTGTTATACAGTAATCACATGCCGCAATATAATTATTAGTATCCGGCACTCCTTCCGGTAATTCATATACGTTATCACTGCCTTCAGCAAAATGTATTCCGCCCGTAGCGACAAATCTGTACTGAAGACCGTTCACATCTATCTTTGTGTCAATTCCCGAATTACTTCCGCCAACCGACATGAATACAAGCTTTTGTCCACCGCATGACAGCTTTCTGCGTATGTTATCCACACGTTCACAGTCAAATGGCCGCGCCGCAAGTCCTACCTGTATTCCATCCGGAAAACGTTTCCTTGTCGGTTCATTAGCCATGGCATACAAAAGTACCCTGTCTGCATCCTCAAAGCACTTCCTGTATGGTGCAAGCAGCTTTTCATCAAGATATTCTTCAAAGACTTCTATCCACGTAAAGCTTGCCATAAAAAATGACGGCACTCCGGCTCTCTTCGCCGCCGTAAGAGCCCATGGAACAATATCACATATGACAGCTGCCGCGTCATATCTTTTGATGAGTCCGACTGCCTCTTCTATCCTTGATTCAAATGTTTCCACATATGCTCTGACTCCGCGTTCAAGTGCCCCGGCATCAATCTTAAGTGTTCCCGGAATTACAGGTGTCCCATAATCAGTATCCCCCTCAATGCAGACAAATCTCCCTTTACCACTGACGCCGCATTCTTCGTTGTCATCAATTATGTGTCTGTCCGCCATATAGCTCCTGGCAGCATTAAGCTGTTTTGCCCCACAAATGCAGATAACCTGCATGCCGCACTCTAAAAGCCGCGCCATAACAGGTATCTCACGCATTATATGTCCAAAACCATGATTGGAAATATAGAATATATATGTCATTAATCTGCTCTCTTTATACTTCTGTGAATCTGTCAGCCTCTGACTTAAGTGCATCAGCTATCTGCTTATTCTCCTGCATTACATCTGATACCTTAGACATGTCTTCAACAAGATCATTAGTATTCATTGCAGCTGTCGTTACTGCACTTGCACTCTCACCTATAGCTGTTGCAATTCCGTCAATAGCCTCTGATATACTGTTCACAAGCTTCTTCTGCTCAGCTGTAAGCTCATGGAAATGTGTGACAACTCCGTTAATGTGAGCCGCATCATCATCATACTGTCTTCCTGACGCAACAAAGCTGTCATAATCAGGAAGTATCGTCTCGTTAATATATGCAACAAGCTCATTAGAACTGTCAACAAGTGCCTTTACCGCTGCAACAACCATTGTATTAATATTCTGGATATTATTAGCCGTATCCCTGCTTGAATCAGCCAGCTGCCTTATCTCATCCGCAACAACAGCAAATCCGCGTCCTGCTTCGCCTGCTCTTGCCGCTTCAATCGATGCATTCAGGGCAAGCAGATTAGTCTGTCCTGATATACTCAGTATCTCATCAGTAAGTTCATTGACACGCTGTACACTCTTACTGTCATCAATTGCCTTATTAAGTGCAACAAGAATTCCTTCCATTACCGAATTGGTGTTATCCTTGTTATTCTGTGCCATCGTGCTGAGTTCCTCAGCCCTCTTCTTCATATCCTCAGTATACTTAAGAAGATTGTCAGATGCATCGGCAATATCCTTTGTATTATTGTCAACAGTACCCGTATTGTCATCCACAGTAGTCACTGTTGCAGATATCTCCTGCATTGTTGCTGAAAGCTCTTCCATTACAGATGATACATCACATGAATTCTCGTTGGCTTTCTTAACGCTTTCGAGGACATTACCGACAATATCCTCAAGCTTGTCAGAATCACTGGTAATCTCCTGCATTATATTCTGCAGTGTTCCTATGAATGTATTAATTCCATTACCAAGCTGTGCAATCTCATCCTTGCCATCTACTGCTATGCGTTCTGTAAGATTACCCTGCCCTTTATCAATGCTGCTTACTATCTCTCCAAGCTTCTTATTAGTAGCCGTCATAGGCTTTGTAACCTCAAAACGGATAATAATAATTGTAACTGCAGCTACCGCCATCGCAATAAAAAGGAATACCGCCGATGTAATTATAGCCGAATTATAAGCATCTGTCTGATGCTGTATTGCCATATCCATGCCATCATGATTGGCATCGATAAGCTGTTCCATAAGCTTGCTTATCTGATTGCCGAGATTAGTAAGTGATGAATTAGCAATACTTACAGCCTGCTGTGACTGACCGTCGTTACTGTACTTAATCGCCTGCTCAAAGTTCTTTACGTAGTTGGCATAAGCCTCTTTGAACTTCTGATATTCCTGTCTTGACTCATCATCAGCAAGTCTGCCCTCAAGCTGCGCGCACTGGTCATCAATCTCCGACTTAAGTTTTTCCGATTCAGTAGTAAGATTACGCTTTGTTGATCCGTCAGTGGCAATGCAATGTGCAAATATTACCCTCTGCAGTGATTCAAAATTAGCCGACATATCTCCTAATATTGATATGCTCTGTGCGTATTCTGATGATATCTTCCTGCTTGCATCCATTACCGAATTAAAGCTGAAATAATTCGTTACTGCCATAACAATCATACATAATACCATGAGCAGTGCAGGTACAAGAAGCTTTATCTTAACGCTCAGATTTTTTATAATACGCATAAATACCTCCATTTCTGTGCCCTTTACAAACATCAGCAAATCTGCTTATGCTAAAGGTACTATATCCATAGTAATTATTATATGGATTATATTATTTTAATCGAGGTTTTTCAACATATTTTGAGTTCATTTATATTTTATTACTGAAATTTTGCCATTAAAGATGTACCAATTGTTCCTTCCGGCATTGCGATACCATAATTATCTGCTATTGTAGCACCTATAACGCCAAACGTATCCTGCTCATCGAGCTGTCCGTAACCGCTTAGCGAAGGTGAATATACAAGAAGAGGGACCTTCTCTCTTGTATGGTCCGTTCCCTTATACGTCGGATCATTACCATGGTCAGCCGTAATCATAAGCAGGTCATCACTTCTCAGATGCCCCAGAAGTTCTCCAAGCTTCACATCAAAGCGCTCCAGTTCGTCACCGTATCCCTGTGGATTCCGCCTGTGTCCCCACAATGCGTCAAAGTCAACAAGATTCACATAACACAGGCCGTCAAAATCCCTGTCTGCTATTGCAATAGTCTGCTCCATTCCGTGAACCGAACTCTTGGACCTGTTCACCTCTGTTATCCCCTGCATGTTGAATATATCACTTATCTTGCCGACTGATATCACATCTCTGCCCGACTCTTTAAGCGCATCAAGAACAGTCCTGCCTGTCGGACTCAGTGCATAATCGTGCCTGTTGGCTGTTCTTATAAATTCACCGCGCTTCATTCCCGTGTACGGTCTTGCTATTACCCTTCCGACGCGCCATTCCTCACGCATCGTCAGTTCTCTTGCTATCCTGCAGTAATGATACAGCGTATCAAGCCCCATTGTCTCTTCATTGCCGCATATCTGAAGCACCGAATCCGCTGATGTATACACAATAAGTTCGCCGTTATTAATCTCACGCTCGCCAAGCTCATCAAGAATCTGTGTTCCGCTCGCGCTCTTATTGCCTATTATCTTCCGTCCTGTTCTCTTCTCAAGCTCATCAATAAGTTCCTTCGGAAATCCGTGCTCACTGAATGTCTTAAACGGTTTCTGTGTATATATCCCCATCATCTCCCAGTGGCCGGTCATTGTATCTTTACCATTGCTTCTCTCATTAAGCTTAAGATAATATCCCTTAGGCCTGTCACATGGTGCAGCCTGCTTCAGGTTCACAAGATCCGCCATTCCAAGCTCTGCAAGATTAGGTATTGCAAATGTATCCCTGCTCTGTGATATATGCCCGAGCGTATTGACACCTATATCCCCAAAATCTGCCGAATCAGCCATCTCTCCGATTCCAAGTGAATCAATTACTATAACAAATATCCTTTTAAAACGTGCCATAAACCAAGTACCTCCATGACTGATATTATAACACAGATCGGAATTTTATACGATCAATTCACCAATAAGCTCATCAACTGTTATTATGCGGTCTATCCGTGAAACATTGCTTCCACAGAATATAAGACCGTTTTCAATATCGCCCCTGACCGCATTTATAAGTGCCTTTGTTATACAGTACGGAACCTGTGAAGGATTGCAGTGTGCAAGGCATCCGAAGCATTCCGTTATGCGTTCGGGATTATCCTTTGTGCGGCGTATGAAGCTGTTATTAAGCGCACGTCCGGGCATGCCTACAGGGCTTTTTATGATTGTTATGTCATCAGCCGATGCATCTATATACGCCTGTTTGTATGCATCACTGGCATCACATTCCTTCGTCGCCACAAACCGTGTGGCTGCCTGCACTCCGTCTGCCCCAAGAGACAGTGCATGCCTTACGTCATCGCCATTGAATATTCCGCCCGCTGCAATTACAGGAATATGTACGCCAAAGCGTTCTGCATACCCCTTAACACACTCAATTATCCCTCTTATCTCATCATCAAATCTCTCTCTGATACCTGATTCTATATCTTCCCTGCTGAATCCAAGATGGCCGCCTGCTTCCGGTCCTTCTATCACAACCATGTCCGCCGTTCTTTTATACTTCCGCTCCCACATTGACAATATTACTTTCACTGCCTTAACTGACGATACAATCGGTGCAATCTTTGTTCCGGTTCCCGCAACAAGCTCCGGAAGATCTACCGGAAGTCCGGCTCCGCTTATTATTATATCAGCACCGGCCTGTGCTGCTGTCCTTACATGCTCCCTGTAATCCTTAAGCGCCACCATTACATTGACACCTACAAGCCCCTCACGCTTCATTGCAAGTGCATTTTTTATATGTCTTGTAAGAGCTCTTATATTGGCTTCTCTTGTATTAGTCTTAAAATCAGGCTCGTCAAAGCCAATCTGAGCTGACGAAATAACTCCCACTCCTCCCGCGTGTGCCACCGCACCCGCAAGTTGTGAAAGACTTACTCCCACTCCCATTCCGCCCTGAATAACAGGGTATTTTGCGCATTTATCACCAAGTTCCAGACATTTCATTAACATATATCTCTCCTTATTATTTTGATTATCAAACTATTTTAGTATAAAATAAGACAATGCCCATGTCAAGCATTGTCTATCTTCCCTATCTTATCAAGTGCATCCTCTATTATCACATTAATTGACTGGTCAGTTATTCCTGCCACAAGGTTATCGCATCTGTTGACAGGCAGAAGAATCTTCACTGCAGCACTCTGTCCGACTGCCACAGCCATCGCCGGTGATATCTCACCAAGCAGCGCATCCGCAATGACAATTCCGACGGGTCCTATAATCACATCTGCTTTTCTCGCCCCGACAATAACCGCATTCTCACCTGTTGCCCCGCGCAGCTGTGTACCTTTGAGCATAGATGATGTTGCGACGGCATTGGTTCCTGCAACAGTCACATTATGTTCCGGATATCTCTTTAAAATTGAATTAACAAGCTGTTTTCCAAGCTTGCCGCCCTGACCGTCTATAATAAGTATATTCATATACTGCTCCTTTCATGCAGACATCATCTGAATAAATTTCTCAATCATGTGACAGACTATAATGAAGTTTAATATTAAATATCGGAACGTACGCGTTCCCGGAAAGGTGGTCACAATGGGAAACAGCACACTAAACTGCATTGCGCATACACTTATAATCATAGGTGCAATCAACTGGGGGCTTATCGGATTCTTCGGATTTGACCTTGTTGCATTCCTCTTCGGCAATATGTCATGGATCTCAAGAATCATATATGCAATAGTTGGTCTGTGTGGATTGTATGCACTGTCCTTCTACTCAATCCTCGCTCATCAGGAGTCCTAAACCAGACATATTATCACATATGCCAACAGAGAGCCGCTGCATCATACAGCGGCTCTTATATCTATCTGAAGCGTTCCTTAAGCTCCTTAAGTGCTGCACCAAATCTTTCAGATGCTGCAGTAGGGTTGCCGCGAAGCAGACCCCTGTGGAATATTGACATTCCTTTTGTAATACTCTCTCTGTTAAGATTAAGTTCCTCAAGTTTTGCAGCAAGTACAGCCATCTTCTGTACTGCCTCTTCCTTTGCATCCTGTGCCGTAATCTTGGCACTGCTCTTAGCTGCATATACTTTATCAATTGCAGCTTCCTTTTTCTCAGATGCTATTCTTGCAGCCTGCGATTTCAGGAGGCTTAACTGTACCTGTATGTCATCAATCTGTGCGCGTATATCTGTCATCTTCTCAAGTGCCTTACCGACATCTACAGCCACCTTAGCAGATTCGATAGTATCAAGTACAAATAACACTCCGACAACAGCTATGACAACATAATCAACAACCGGCGGTATCTTATTAAGGACAAAATGCTCAATCGGCGGATGAAGCACATATGTCATCAGCAGTGTAAAGAAGCCCCATGCTATACTTGATGTAAGGCATATATAGCCCTTGATATTGAACCTCTGGTTACTGTAATCCCAGTAACGCATTTTGAAAAGCTTTTCCATCGCCCATCCGGTAAAGTATTCAAGTATTGTCGGTCCGATAACACCAAGACAGTACTGAAGCACATAATTACCCGGAAAAGGCAGTGTAAGAAGCAGCATAATCGTTGCGCCCGAACCATACAGCGGCAGCATAGGCATTCTTAAGAATCCCCTGTTGACCCATCGGTGTGACTTAATCGAAACATAGCATGATTCCCATACCCATCCGAGAAAACTATAAATAAAGAAAAATGTAATCCATTGATTCCAGCTGTAATAATACATCCACATTCTCCATTCCATGTTGCTATGGCAGATAATTGCCGTAGAGCTCTATATCATCGAATATAGAATCCCATTTGTTAGTTCCGCCCGAAGTTACACACACATAGTGTTTATCTCCCTTGACAGCATAGCTTACGAGGCAGTTGCCTGATTCCGTGATATATCCGGTCTTACCGGCAGTAATCGTAACGCCTTCCGCTTCAGTACCATACATTCTGCTGAACATTGTACTTGTAAGAGCTATTCCGCCCGGATGCTGCGGTGATGGTGCCGTTGTATACTGATAAGTTGAAAGCACCTTCGCACACAGTTCATTCTGCATCGCATACTCCATTATCATTCCCATCTCTACCGGTGTTGTATACTGGTCGGCATCATATAATCCTGAAGTATTGGCAAAATGAGTATTTTTAAGGCCTATCTCTGCGCATTTGGCATTCATGAGCCCGGCATATTCCTCTTCTGAGCCTGCAATCATTCTTGCAAGTGCCTGCGCAGCATCCGCTCCCGAAGGAAGGATAAGCCCATAAAGCAGATCATTAGCTGTAACCTTTTCCCCGGGATCAAATCCCGCTCTTGATGCATTCTCCCTGACAAGCGGGTCTATAAGCTCCGTCGTCATTGTAAATGTATCATTCATGTCCCTGATATTCTCAACAGCTATTATGAGCGTCATAACCTTCGTCATCGAGGCCGGATATATCTTTGCGTCATACTGTCTTCCGGCAATAATCTCATGACTGTCTATATCCACAAGCGATATATATGCACTCTTGACCTTTTCCGACGTTATATCTTTGTAATCAGCAGACTTCACCGGCTGCGGAATTGTAATCACCTGCTTAACCGGCTCCTGCGATGAAGGTTCAACATAGGCCAACGTCTGCACAACTTCATCTGCCTGATTGCTGCCGCCCTTTATATGTGATATGGCACATCCTGCCATTCTTACAATTCCCGTGATAAGCACCGCAAGAATTATAAGTGCTGCTGTTCCGTATTTTATTCTGTTTATAAGAATTTCGCGTCTCCTTGCACGTCTTTTCATCTCTCTTCTGTATGCCTGACTGCCCTGATTAGCAGTTCTATAATCTCCGGAATTGGTATTATTACCGTTATAATTCCTTCTTTTGTCCGGATTACTGCTATTTTTCAGCCTTATGTTAAGTCTGGCAAGCACTCCTGCATTCCTTCTGCGCCTGCCTCTTGTAAATCTTTTATTCCCCATGACCAATCCCCATCTTAAGCAACTTTTTCTTTGTCAAGCAGACTTACTGCTATAAACACAATTCCACATACCACAAGCATATAGAAGCCTATCTGATTAAAGAAAACCTTACCGATTGCAGGGAATAGGCTCCATGTAATGATACATGCAATTGACGCAAGTATTGTGAAGAACCCTGCTCTCTTACCGGCAAACTTAGGGAAGAGAAGGCCTCCAAGTACAATAAATGATGTTCCTATTGCAAGCGAAAGCGCCTTCTGCATAGCACCGAGAATACTTGTAAACTGTGTTGAAACAATATACGTAACAGTTCCGACAATCGCAATTATTATCTTATTAACAAGAAATGTCTTTTCTTCAAATCTCTTTCCAAACTTAGTCTTAAAGAATACATCACGGCTGCATGTAGTAGAAAGTCCGATAAGCATGCTGCATGCTGTTGACATGTCTGCCGCCCACAGACCTGCAAGCGTAAGTCCTGCAATCCCCGCAGGAAGACTCATAAGTATTACAGGAAGCGCTGTTGAAGCTGCGCCTTCAGGATAGAGTGCCTTTGAAGCCACACCAAGAAGTGCACATAAAAATCCCACCGGTATCATCATAAGCGCACCAATCTGGAAGCCTCTTACCGCATCCTTATCTGACCTGGATGTAAGTGCAATCTGTACAGCTCCCTGAACAGAATTGGTATTACCGCACATTACAACTATCCATCCGAGAATACCTGATACTCCCATACCTTCCCAAAGGCTCATGTAAGGCACGTCAGGATTAGCTGCTGCCATTGCAACTGCCGCATCCCAGCCGCCCTCATTAAATAAAACAACAAATGTTGCTACTATAACGCCTACATATATAAGCGTAATATTCATAATATTACTCACACTTACTGAGCCCATTCCACCAACAAACGCAATAAGCATGAATATAATAAAACTGAAAAGTGTTGCGGTCTTAACATCACTGAATACTCCCGGAAGGAGTGAATACAGAATGCTTCCGCCTGCCTTATACTGTAATGCAATGATTCCGCACTGGATAATAATCATGGACACAATCATTATCTTCTCTGCCGCAGTACCATACATATTCCTTGTCATCTCACTTATTGTTGTATATCCGCTCGCACGAAGCTTCTTTACAAGCACAAGACTGCACACAACTGCACCGATAGCCCACGCAAGGTCATACCATCCCGCTGACAGTCCCTTGGTAAATGCATTCTCAGCAATACCGATTGTTGACGCACCGCCGATTGCAAGTCCGGCAATCGTAACTGCCGTCAGCCACATATTATTCTTTCCCTTGTATAGCAGGAAATTCTCACCGTCCCTGCGCGCCTTTACTGACATAAAAATGCTGAGCGCAAAAAGCAGAGCTACATAAACAAGAACTATAATAAATGGAATATTAAACATCTGTAAATCCCCCGGAGTATTATTTTGTAAATTCACTGTTGATTGCATCGTACTCTTCTTTGAGCTGAGGCATAACGCTTCCGCCGTAAGGGATTACATACACGCTCTTATCTTTAAAATCTACTGTTGCAAGCAGGTCTTCTATATTATGATATGAATCAATCTTCATATCGCGCACCACGTCAGGATCCATCATGCTTAACATCTTAAGGTTACATTTGCTTATGGCTTCACATGCTGCATAGAATATATATCCGCCTATTGTAAATGCTTTTCTTAAGTCAGCATCAAGAGTTCCTCTCTTAAGCGGTTCCATCCAGTCAAAGAAATCCTTGGCTCCGCCGCCTTCCCTGCACTCTGCAAGGAATATTACCGTGCCGCCCTTCTTAACTGCCCTTGTTGCATTAAATACTGTCTTAACAGCCTGATAAAGGTTAATATCCTTAGGAAACCCTCCACAGCTTGCTATAACAACATCCGCTTCATAATCAATAGGCTTGCCATAACCTTTCTGACAGAATTCACAGCTCTTAAGCCATGCATTATGAAAATCTCCGCAGAAAAGCCCACTGTGCTTAGATGATGTATTAACTACTATATTAACACCAAATGTCGGATTAAGCAGTCTTGCCGCTTCGTCCATATCTTCATTGATAGGGTTCATTGTAATCCTGCCGCCACCTACCTTAAGGTCTGTTCTGGGTGCAGACGGGTCAAGTGCCCTCGTATGGTTCTGACGGATAGTCTGTCTTCCGCTGATTCCCGGAAGCACGCTCTTACGTCCTCCGCCGTATCCTGCCATTATATGATGTACGGTTCCGCCTATCATAATAGTCTTACGTCCGACTGCAAGCGGATTAACCCACACTTCCGTTCCTCTCGACGTTGTTCCTATATTAACAAGATCATCAGCATCACAGTCATGATTAACAACCTTAACCCTGTCATATACTTCCTTAGACGCAAGCTTACACAGCTCGTCTTCTGCTGCCGGTCTGTGTGAACCAAGTGCAACAACAACTATCATATTGTCATATGGGACACCAAGCTCATCGTGCAGATACTCAACAAGAATTGCAAGCACCTTGTCCTGTCTCATCCAGAATCTTGTAAGGTCACTTATTACAAATGTAACCTTATCATCTGCCTTAATAAGCTCTTTAAGTGGTTTTGAATCTATAACATCCTCATTAACTGCCCTGAGAAGCGCTGCCTTAAGATCTTCTATCTCAGGCATCCGGTTCTCAGTCAGATACTCTATCGACTTTGCCCCTTCTACATTAATGGTTACTTTGCCTTCACCATATTTTAACTCTACACTTTCCATCCGCATATCCTCCTTAAGCCTGCAGCTTTATATCTGCGAAGTCATATTATGTCATGTGCGGAAAGAAATCTTAATCCACTCCTTGGGCACACAAATACCTATTAATTTTAAACAATTTTCATATACAGTGCAATAGTTTTTCGCTCATTAACGCGCATTAATTCAACACTTTACGACAGCTCTCTTCCAATGTTTTAAGGAATTGTATAAGTTGTGTGAAAAAATTTTAATTTTTTTCAAAAAACCTGTTGACAAATCATTAGACCTATAGTATATTATCAAATGTGCTCAGCACGGAGCGCACAAAACAAAAACTTTATAACATGCGCGAGTGGCTCAGCGGTGGAGCACCTCCTTGCCAAGGAGGGGGTCGCGGGTTCGATTCCCGTCTCGCGCTCTTAAAAAAGGATTCTCGGTTGAGAATCCTTTTTTGTTGCAGAAATCATAATTAATTCAGAATGAATAAGTAAGGAGGTCAACGCCAAAATGAAAACTCAGGAATTTGCAGACAAGGGACTGCAGACCGTAAAAATGGCAACACTCTATGAATTAAGACTGATGCTCACAAACAGTGCAAAGGAACAGTACACCACAGAAGAGCTTGTTGAACTGTTTGACAGGATTGCGGCTGAAAAGGAATTCTAAAATTCGAGACCGTTTCAAGTTTTGTGTAAACGTTAAAAACTGATATAAGATTTGTGAATAGTTACAAATGGGCAGAGCCGATTTTCCGGATTCTGCCCATATCTGCATTATACAGTAGTTTTTTGGCATGTCAATAAAACCTGCCTAAAATTGACTGCTTTACAGGTTCCGTCCTGCCAGACGTTCTTCAAAATAAATTTCAAGCTGGGAATGGATCTGTCCCCAGTCCTGCCTGTGTCCGGTCCATTTTTTCGTGATATCCATGGTTGCCAGATACAGCATTTTCAAAAGGCTGTCATCTGACGGAAAAACGGTCTTGCTTTTGGTCACTTTCCGAAGCTGACGGTTGAATCCTTCAATGGCATTTGTGGTATAAATCAAACGTCTTACAGCTTCTGGATACTTGAAATAAGTGGACAGTGTTGCCCAGTTATCATGCCAGGATTTATAGATTTTTGGGTACTTGGAATCCCATTTATCCTTGAACAATTCTAACTCATTTAAAGCTGTTTCTTCCGTTGGAGCTGCATATACAAGCTTCAGATCAGCCATCAGTTTTTTGATGTCTTTGTATGAAACAAACTTCGTTGAATTACGAATCTGATGGATGATACACTGTTGAATCTCTGTTTTTGGATAAACAGCCTCGATTGCCTGTGGAAATCCATTTAAACCATCAACGCATGCAATCAGGATATCCTCAACGCCTCTGTTTTTTAATCCATTCATGATAGAAAGCCAGAACTTTGCACTTTCGTTTTCTCCAACATACATTCCAAGAACATCTTTTTTCCCATTCATATCGATACCAAGGGCAATGTAAACCGCACGTTTTACAATACGTCCTTCACTGCGGACGTGATAGTGGATTGCATCCATAAATACTACAGCATACACTTCTTCCAAAGGGCGTTCCTGCCATTCTTTTACAATCGGCAGGATTTTGTCTGTGATCCGGCTGATTGTGCTGTCAGAAATATCAATATCGTATAATTCACGCATGTGGGATTCAATGTCTCCAGTTGTCATTCCCTTGGCATACATGGAAAGTATTTTTTCTTCCATGTCCTGAGTTACGGTATTCTGATATTTTTTAATCAGCTGTGGTTCATAATCACCGTTACGATCCCTTGGTATAGCTACATCCATATCTCCATAACTGGTGTGCATGGTTTTGCTGGAATGTCCATTTCTACTATTGTCTGTTTCTTTGTTCCGATAGTCATACTTGGAATATCCTAATTCTTCATCTAGTTCTTCATCCAAAGCACCTTCCAAAATGACAGACATCATGTCACGCATGATGCTGTTAACATCAGTGCCATCTTTGATGCTGATATCATTATTTTTCAGATAGTCACGCATCATTTCTCTCATTGCTGCTTTTTGTGGGCTGTCTTTTCTTCTTGCCATAAAAATAACCTCCAAACTGAGTAATTTTATCTTACATCAGTTTGGAGGTTTACACA
Source organism: [Bacteroides] pectinophilus (assembly GCA_025146925.1). NCBI lineage: Bacteria > Bacillati > Bacillota > Clostridia > Eubacteriales > [Bacteroides] pectinophilus. The sequence continues at coordinate 2,365,221 of CP102260.1, forward strand.
AACTTTGGGATACTCCCTAAAATTCTGATAAGCCGTTACAGACAAGCATCTGCAGCAACTTCAAAAGGATTTCTTTTATTTCTTGCAATCTCTTCCAAATACATTACTATCGCTGTCTCCATGCCAATTCCAATTTCATCCAAAATGCTCTGTACTTCGTTCAAAAGTTCAGAATCCAAAGTTACAGTTATGGTGGTATCATGAGTGTATGAGTCAGGCATTGGGGCTCCTTTCTGATGGTATCAGGATATTATATTTATAATATCTTATTTCACGCTTTCATTTTATATCTATTATATATAGATTACATATACAATGGTATGGCAATTTAAGATTCAAAATTTTTTATTATAATAATCTTCTGTCAATCATACCTTAAAGTTTATATTCAATTTTTTGATATTTATATTTTAATATGTATTTATTAATTCGTAAGCCTCGATAAATACTTGCAAAAAGCCGTAAGCTATTTACATCACAACATGTATCTATTAATTCCTTGAAGTTGCACTCCCTGCCGGTCTTGCAATATTATTTACATTCCAACATGTATCTATTAATTCCTGCATCTGTACGGTAAGGACTGCTGATTTTAAATCATTTACATTCCAACATGTATCTATTAATTCCTAAAGGGTATAGTCGAGGCTATGCCCTTTTTTTATATTTACATCCCAACATGTATCTATTAATTCCGCCTCTCCTGTAGGATTGACATCCTTATCATGCAGATTTACATCCCAACATGTATCTATTAATTCGATAAAGGGTATTAAAGCGTCTATGCAAGAAAATCATTTACATCCCAACATGTATCTATTAATTCACACCAAGAGCGTGTGCTATTGTTGCTGCAACGCTATTTACATCCCAACATGTATCTATTAATTCTTGTGAGCATAAGCACAAAAATTACATATCAGCAATTTACATCCCAACATGTATCTATTAATTCTTATTGCGTTGCTAATGTGGTTACTGATTACAACGACATTTACATCCCAACATGTATCTATTAATTCACATGCTCCGGCACAGTTTAACAAATTATTATCATTATTTACATCCCAACATGTATCTATTAATTCTAATTACAAAATCAAGAAAGTCGGGTATTGATTAATTTACATCCCAACATGTATCTATTAATTCCCGCTTTCAAGTGCCGCTTGTGCTATACAGACGGACATTTACATTCCAACATGTATCTATTAATTCTATGTTGAAAAAAGATAATAACAAGTATGTCACATATTTACATTCCAACATGTATCTATTAATTCTATGGCTCAAGGTTATTTAACGACATATCTTAAAAAATTTACATTCCAACATGTATCTATTAATTCATATCCTGCCGCTTCAAGTCTTGACAGTACATATTCATTTACATTCCAACATGTATCTATTAATTCGGCATTCGGATTTTAATAAACAGTACCTATCAATTGATTTACATTCCAACATGTATCTATTAATTCCCGCTTGGCGTGGTGCTCTTTTTTTCGTATGCACATTTACATTCCAACATGTATCTATTAATTCCAAGTATGAGGTGAACAGATACGCACTGACAGTGCATTTACATTCCAACATGTATCTATTAATTCCTGCTGCCGCCTGTACCTTTATATCAGCAAGAAAATCATTTACATTCCAACATGTATCTATTAATTCTCTTATGATGTTGTTAAAGCTGTATGTAAGTTTTTATTTACATTCCAACATGTATCTATTAATTCCCTTATTTTGCTGATTATTATTAAGTTGATTATTTTCATTTACATTCCAACATGTATCTATTAATTCCAGGAGTAAGCCCTCTCACTAACAGGATATATTAATTTACATTCCAACATGTATCTATTAATTCCTATGTAATCCGATGCTATACAACGCACGTCTGAATTTACATTCCAACATGTATCTATTAATTCAATCAGCAACACAGGAGAAATCCTATTACTTGATTATTTACATTCCAACATGTATCTATTAATTCGCATTAGCATTAGTTTCTGAAAGTTCTGCCGCTGATATTTACATTCCAACATGTATCTATTAATTCATATACAGATAACAGATGTCTATATACTGTATGGATATTTACATTCCAACATGTATCTATTAATTCTAATCTCTATCCATATCCCTCATATGCTCTGCTTCATTTACATTCCAACATGTATCTATTAATTCATTTATTCAGAAATAGCTGCGTGCTTTCGTCTGATATTTACATTCCAACATGTATCTATTAATTCTAATTCAAGCGCTTCCCTTGCCTGTTCCGCACGTTCATTTACATTCCAACATGTATCTATTAATTCAGAAAAGCAATGAAGGAGGGGGATGAGCTGTTCACATTTACATTCCAACATGTATCTATTAATTCGATGCTGACAAGATATCCATACTGTCTGAAGAACTATTTACATTCCAACATGTATCTATTAATTCAATGTAACTATTAATTACCGCTGTGTATTCATGCTCATTTACATTCCAACATGTATCTATTAATTCACGTGCACCGCTGACTGTAATACGATAGTCAGAAGAAATTTACATTCCAACATGTATCTATTAATTCGCTAGTTGTAACAGGTTATAGCGGTCTGCTTGCTTATTTACATTCCAACATGTATCTATTAATTCTATTCATGCGTGTTGTAACCGTAACGAAGTGGGTAAATTTACATTCCAACATGTATCTATTAATTCTGTTACCGACCTTATTGCGTATATAGAAATAATAATTTACATTCCAACATGTATCTATTAATTCCGGGAATCGAACCCGCCACGCAAGGCAAAAATGAAGATTTACATTCCAACATGTATCTATTAATTCGTGGAGACAGTAACAGACCTGTAGGTGATTACTACATTTACATTCCAACATGTATCTATTAATTCCCCTGGAATTATCAGCGCTAGTCTTCCCTTGTATGATGGTAAAAGATTGCAGTAATTACTGCCTTAAAATCTTCTATATCAACATCATATCCGGCCATATCCTCTTTAAATCTGTCAAACGTAATTGAAAGAGCACTCAGATAACCATGCGGAATCTCTTCTACAGATATTCTGTCAACCTCGTCATTTACCTTAGATTGGAAAACCTCATTCAGCTTTCCTATATCATGAAGTCCGCAAGCCTCAAGAACCAGCTTCTTTTCCTTATCTGTAAAATATCCGCCATATATTTCAAAGAATCTGCCGGCGCAGGCAACAATATCATCCAGATGCTGTCTGAGCGTGACATGTACATCTTTTTTGTCATTGTTCAAATCTTTTATTGCCTTATGTACTTCATGTTTTTCACTTTCTGTAAGAAGCTCCGGCATGTTTTCCACAATCTTTTGCATATACGCAGCACTTTTAGCTCTTTTTTCTTCCTGTAACTTTAACACTGCTGACTTTGCATAATACTCCACTATAAGCCCCTCTCATTACTAATTATTGTCCCTGATTATTGTTCCAATATGTAACTATTATATTTATTATATTATTTATGCGAACACTACCGCATCCTGATATTCCGTATCATCAACATAGGCTGTATCAAGCACATTGCCTGCCGGATAATAGTACGCTCTCACCCGTCCGCCTTCACTCTCAGGCTTCCATCTTCTCAAGCCCTGTTTTGTTATTTCGTATTCTTTATTCAATGTATAAACCGTTGCATTAATATTCTCATAGCCCTGTTTTCTCATATAAGATACAGGTACGTATATATTATGCTTCGTTTCTACATCGTTTTCTTCGCAAAGACTGACTATATCAACGCTTCTGATATCTATAATATCCTCATATCTGCCAAGTGAAAGATACATTAACGGATTACTCAGACCATTGTAAATAACGTCCATGTCCTCTTCTCTTTCAGGTAATATATGAATAATCATATTGTTCTCACAGACAAGCTCCGCATTGGCAACACCTTTATATATTCCGTAATTTTCTCCATCCTTAAGACATATCTGATGTCTGCCCTCTTCATACTTTGCTCCTGCCGAAAACGAATACCGCGTGTATACTTCAGAAATTGTGCCTCTGTTAGTCCCCTGTATACTGAGCTTCATTCTATGCAGTTCTTTAAAGCCGCATGCAGCATGTATCATTCCGCTCACCGTAGAATATGGCGGAAGCGGATATGTCTCTTTAATGATAAAGCTGCTCGGTTTTCTGTAGTTCGCAAGATTCTGATAACACTGAAGTCTAATTGCTTTCACCATAATATGTATCCACTTTCTCCTTGAGCTGTCTGAACGCCTCTGCTACTGTTACTGCTCCAAGCTTGTCCTTGATTTCCTTATCATTATCAAATATCTCTGAAATGACACCGGCTACTGTTGAACTCTTAATATCTTCATCTGCATCCATTATCTCCAACAGTGTTGCAACATTTATATTATTTTTAGATATGCTTACACGATTTTCAAAAAATGGATTCTTCCTTGAATAATTACCGCCAATCACAAATAATGGTGCAAGATTCTCCCTTCTTCCCTTTATATCACGATAAAGGTATTGAACTGCATCAAGCAGACCATTCACCCTCTTTGCCTTCTCTGCCTGCGATATCTCAATATCTCCGTCAACACCTACTCTGTCCAGGTCTATTGATATTGTATATGTATAAAGTGAACGGTGAATCTCACTCTGTGCTATTGCATTACCAAAATTCTGACGTTTTGCCAGCCCCATATTAGTAAGGAATTCAAGCTCCCCCTGATACGGTTCAAGCGATATTGCATTGCTGAGTCTGGCCACAGCACTTCTTGTAGATGCGCCACCTTTGCCGGAATCATCCTTAGATGTTGTCTTCATATAGCCAAACAGATCTATCTCAGGATAATCCTCAATCGTTGCTGATGGAGCAAACTGTACAACGCCGCTCTTTTCATCAACAGGTGTATTATCCCACTCTAACTGCTGCATTAAGTTATATCTCATTGCCTGCCTTGATATATATGAATACTGCTGGTGGTCACCTCTCGTCATCTTCTTAAGTGTTGTTACATTACCAAATCCCTCTCCATAGTTGGCTCCCTCTGCAAGGAATACCATTGTTACGGTTAAACCATTTTTTCTCATCTATGCTTCCTCCTTATTCTCTTCCTTATTATCATTATTCTTTTTATTCATGTTACAGCCCTTAAGTCCCAGAACAAACGCATATCCATATTCCTCAAATGCATCCTGACTATTGATAATTCTCACAAAACCACTTGGAATCATAAGCCTGCCCGCCTGCTCAGCATTACTTGAAACCTTACATGTGCTGTAAAGTCTCATTACAATATCAAGAAAGCGTCCTGCGTTCTTTGTTGAAAGCGCATTCATAAGCTGATACAGTGTACCCCTGAGACATTCGTCATCCTTCGCACCTTTTTCTGCCAGCAACGCTGCTCTCAATGCAAAGCCGCTGTTCATCACTGCTACCCTGTTCATCTCCACATTACCTCCATTTTCCTTATTGCCTGTCACAATATTACTCCACAGCATCACCATATATACCCAGAATGCGCTTGATATACATCCCGGATTATCAAATGTAGTTTTAAGTATCTTATCAAGAAGTGCTGTCTGGCTTTTGTACTTAATAACATTCATAATCACACTCTCATGTATATTAATATATTCCGCACCTATCTTCACATACGGATGTCTGCCAAAATACTCCAATGCCGACTGTACTCTTTTCTCTCTGAAAATCCTAAGCGCATCAGTACTTATAACCGCAAAGTTATATTTGTCATCTGCCTGTGTTCCCCTGATTATAACCTGCACGCCTGATAATTCTTTGAGTTTACAGTCAAGCAGACGTTTGAGCATACGTGCAAACCATTGTGTATATCTCTCGTCCTCACTCTTATCTGATTCCGTCTCGTTCCGTCTCTCCTTATCGTTAGCGGTAAGCAGCCCTTTTATTGAATCGTTAGTATTTATAAATGCAAATCTGTTTCCCAGCAAAGTAAATCCAAGCGGACTCAGCGCATATACAAATGCACATGCCGGGCAGAGGAACGCATCAACTTTGCAATTCCAGAATGCTGATTTTTTTCTTGCAAGGTCATCAGCCATATCTTTCATAAATGCTATTGACACTTTTTCTTTGTTCCCCATAGGTCTTGCACAGTCAATGCACATATCCTTATCCTTGTCATGTGATGCTGCGATATACTCCTTAAACGGCTTTACAAAATCCTGATCAAAGAGTTCCCTCATATCTTTCTTTGCGTTGGCCCTTAACAGAAAGCACTTTCCATCCCAAAAGCGGTTTATATAATTATAAACAACGCTCTTCATTACAAATGTTTCCCTGCATATTGGCTGATTAAGAAATGTTCTAAGTTCTTCCAGCCTTTCTTTAAGCTCTCCTTCTTCCATTCTTGAGTTAAGCTTGTTATTCTGAAGTATAATATAGGTCTCTGCACTGTCAACCCTGTCTCTTATGTTGTCAAAACCTGATTTGTAACTGTTTGAAAGCAGTTTATCGTTAATATACTTAAGGTTATCTCTGTCATTTGAATCTGCTTTCCATTCTCCGGCAATGATTTTATGCAGAATAGCTTCAATTCTGTCTAAAACACCTCTGTACACGGTTGAGCTCTCATAATATTCCACACATGCACCAAAAAACAGTCCTGTCCAATCCGCCTGCATTGCGTAGTCTACATCCAGCCACAACCCGTATTCATATTCCGCAATATCTTCTAACACAGTCCCCTGTTCTTTAATGCCATAGTCTATGTTCTCCCTCGCACCGGACATCTTAAGCATATATTCCATTCCTGAAATACCTGCATTCTTAAGAAAATCTCCCGGAGTTATAAGATATTTACCCAATACACTCCCTCCTTTCAAAACTGAATCCAAATACTACATTATAATTTCCCACTTGCCATGCCCCTCGCTTCGTCTGACGCCGGAACCTGCCTGATACATAACATTCAGCAATTCAGGGCATCCACATATTTTGTAAATTCCAATGTTACCGTCAACCTTTCTTCCGAAGCAGTTAGTAACAACTTTCCTGCCTTTGATTGGAATAACCTGAAAGCCTTCCGTGGAAATATTGATATTCAGTTTATCTAAAAATGTCTGGGCATTCTCTCTCAATACATCCGAAAATTCCGTATTGTCATATGTGTAATATGTATCCTTATTATCCTCTGCATTATGTCTCCTCGCAATCAGCGGACTCTGCATTCTTACAACAATCTCACTGTCCTCTATCTCCTTGCGGTTCTGTGTACGGATTGACACAAGCTTCATGGAATTATTATTCATCGGATACGTTTTGAACCTGAACAGATTAAATGCATTAAACCAATGCACCATCTGCCCCATATCTGCATCTGAAAAAAACATTCTGAATCTATTCTCGGATAATTCTACTGTTTCTTTCATAAATCTTGCCCCCGGCAGATACATGCTGTAAGTATATGTCTTTATAACCGACTTACTCTTATCATACAGCCTTTCAAACATATCCTCTGAATAATTCCTGCTCGCTCCTTTAAGGAAGCTGACCATAAGTCTGTCAAATTCCAATGGCATCTGCGGTTTTTCAAGTTGAAACTCAAGGATAAATTGAAGCATCTATCAGCACCTCCTTTCTTAATTACTTTGCAGGAGCCCATTAAAATATATGTCATTATGGCATATACTTATTTTTGACTTCCTGCTAATGTGATATTAACGCAAGCGTTTAGATATGTCAATATAAAATCATCAATTAGGTAAAATTTTTTCCTCTTGTTTTTTTTAAAATTATATTTTAAACTCTTTAAGTAATTAGCTGCATATTGGGATGTAAAGAATTGCTGATTTTATAAAGCACTAAATAATAGCTACATTTTGGATTTTATCACAACCACATGTCCCATATTCAGTACACCAATATTAGATTTCAAAAAAATATCACCAACATCCCAATTATTCAATCAGGATGCTGGTGATATTTTTGCATATCCGGCAGTGAGTTTCTCTTATATAAACCCCTTTATCTTCAGATATTCCTTAATCAGCTTCACGCTGTCATCAATGCCAACGCGTGCGCTGTTTATGGTCATATCGTAGTTAACCGGGTTGGTCCAGTAGTTGCCGTGAGTATAGTATTCGTAGTAGTCTGCCCTGAACTTATCCGTGTTCTTAATGGTGGCGGCTGCGACTTCCTCTGTTACGCCCATGTGCTCAATAGTGCGCTCAACGCAGAAGCTGCGGGGTGCTTCAACATATATGCTGACCACGTTGGTGCGTCCGCGTAATATGTAGTCGGCACATTTTCCAACTATACAGCATGACTCGGTATCCGCAAGATTTTCTATAATCTTTTTCTGGTATTCAAAGAGCGTATCATCCGATACGAATTTCTCATTTCTTGTAATATAACCGCGGGCTTTGGGAAGTCCTCTCAAGAAATTCGAGAAGCCGCCATTGGTGCGCACCTTTTCATCAACAGCCTTAAATACCTCCTCATCAAGACCACTGAGCTGCGATGCGAGTGTAAGGATTCTGTTCTCGTAGCAGTTGATACCAAGCTCATGTGCAAGCTTGGAGGCTATCTCCTTGCCACCGCTTCCGAAGCCTCTTGCAAATGTAACAACAAAATTATTATCCATAGCTATCTCTCTCCTTCCTATCCGCACTATCCTGCAATGTATCTGCTCAGGAACTCACGTGACCTTGGATTCTTTGGATTTGTAAAGAATTCGGCAGGCGTTGTATCCTCTGCTATGTAACCCTGATCCATGAATATGATTCTTGATGAGACATCACGCGCAAATCCCATCTCATGGGTTACAATTAACATTGTAAGTCCGCTCTGTGCAAGCTCCTGCATTACACCGAGCACTTCACCGACCATCTCAGGGTCAAGCGCCGATGTCGGCTCATCGAACAGTAACACCTCAGGATTCATGCAGAGACCTCTTGCAATTGCAACCCTCTGCTTCTGTCCGCCTGACAGATGCGCCGGAAGTGCATTTATATATGGTGCCATTCCTACTTTCTTAAGATGTGTGATTGCGCGCTCCCTTGCCTCCTCCTTCGGAAGGTGGAGAACCTTGCGTGTGCCTGCCATACAGTTTTCAAGTACTGTCATGTTATTGAAGAGATTAAATGACTGGAATACCATTCCCACTTTTGAACGGTACTCGTTTACCTCCTTCTGGGAATCCTTAATCTCATTGCCATGATAGAAAATCTGTCCGCTCGACTGGTGCTCCAGCCTGTTGACGCACCTGAGGAGCGTTGATTTGCCTGAACCTGATGAACCCAGAATACTTATCACATCACCTTTATTAACTCCAAAGCTTATGCTTCTTAATACCTCATGGTCACCGAATGACTTGCTCAGGTCCTTAATTTCAATAATCTTTTCTTCGCTCATATATGCCTCCGTTTCTGCTGTCCGTCATTCCTGCTATTATCCCTACTGTCCGTCATCTATGTACCCAACCGCAAGCACGTAATCCTTCTTGGCTGCCAGCTTTTTCTCAAGTATGAGGAACAGTCTGTTGAAGATAAAGCAAAGTACGAAAAATATTACTGCAATCAGCAGGTATGCTTCAAAATATCTGTAATAGATTGCGCCGGTTGTTTTTGCCACAAGGAACAGCTCCGATACACCGATTACGTTAAGTACTGATGTCATCTTAAGGTTAGTAAGGAACATATTGGCCATTTCAGGAATAATATTTCTGAAAGCCTGTGGAATAATAACCACAACCATTGCCTTAAGCGGTGACATTCCGAGTGCAAGTGCTCCTTCACGCTGCCCGACATCGATTGACTTGATGCCGGCCCTTACAGTCTCTGCCATATATGCGCCTGTATTTAAAAATGTTACAAGAATACCGGCAGGTATCGGCGAGATTGAGCCTCCCGCCAGCCTGATTCCGTAGTAGATTACCATTGCCTGTACAATCATTGGTGTGTCTCTGAACACTTCAACATATACTGCAAAAATTATTTTCACAAGCTTTATAATAATCTTCTTAAAAATATTGTCTTCCCTGTTAATCTGTACATCCTCTATGACACCAATCAGAAATCCGAGCAAGAATCCTATTATCGTTCCTATTATGGCAACATAAAGTGTAATCCACGTTCCCGATAAGAACATGTTAAAATATTTTTTTGCCAGAAACGCTACCCACTCATAGGATGCGACCGGTTCTTCTATAGATAATAATGCAATCATATCTCTTACCTCCTGTTATCCCAATTGCTGCCCCGCAATGCCTAGTTGCTTGATGGCATAAGCTTTATTGCCTTGTCCATGAGCTTATCCATTTCATCCTTGTTATTCCAGTTAAGGTCCTTCATTGCCTGGTTAAGTGTATCCTTAAGTGCTGTATCTGACTTTCTTGTTGCGATACATACATTCTGTGAACCTGTATCATTTACAAGACCGTCACTTGAATCAAGCTGCAGGATTACAAGGTCAGGATTAGTAAGCTGTGCTGAGATTGCTGTCGGAAGATCGACCATACATACATCAGCGACACCATTTGTTATAGCCATAAATGCTTCTGCACATGTCTCATAATTGGCACCAATCTTAGCATCCGGAATCTGTCCCATCATATCTACCCAGCATGTACCAATCTGTGTTGTCGTTGTTACGCCCTTGCCCTTAAAGTCTGAAAGCTTTGTATAATTCTCATAAGCTGAGCCCTTCTTTACCACAAGGCAGTCAGATCTGTAATAATAAACATCTGTAAATGCATATGTAGCTTCTCTTGCCTTTGTCTTGCCCATACCGGCTATAATACAGTCATAATCACCTGCATCCATGCTGAGTCCGATTGAATTCCACTCAACCTTATGAATCTCAAGATCCATATCAAGCTTATCAGCAAGCATCCTGGCTACCATTACGTCATAGCCGTATGCGTAATAATTCGTTCCGTATATCGGAACTGCCTGTGAACCGTCTGACATAGTTGCTGATTCCTGAGTCCAGTTAAATGGAGCATACGCACATTCCATACCAACTCTCAATACCTTTTTGCCGCTTGCATTAGTCGGCGTCTCATTACCCGACTTGCTTCCGCATCCTGTGAAGCAGGATACAACCATCACACATAACATTATAATCGCAAAAATTTTCTTCTTCATAAGCCCTACTCTCCTTTTCTTATACATGTCCATTATTTTGCACCTAATAAAAAAAAGACATCTGCCAGCTGTCTCCAGCTTTTCAGACGCCTTTGTCCAAAAAATAAAGGCACTACCTACTTTTCCAAGTAAATAGCGCCTTTGCTTTTGCTTAGTGGTAATATATCACCTGTCTATTATTTTGAATTGGAAAAAATAGAAGTAATTGTAAAAATTTAAACATATTACTATTACATTTATACATTTATACTATCAGCCTGTCGCCAAACGCATTAACAAAGCCAATCGGCGTGTATGTCGTAAATTTCTTAAAATCATTAATCAGATGCGACTGGTCATAATATCCAAGTTCTTCATATATTGCATCGTAATCAATGTCATCATTCTGCAGCAGCCTTATTGCCTTCTGCATGCGTGCAATGCTCGCAAACTTTTTAATCGTCATTCCCATGGACTGTTTGAACACCATGTCACAATATCTGTGCGTATATCCAAGTTCTGCCGCAAGCCCGGCAATATCAACATTGCCGCTTGACCTCACGACTTCATCAATAATCCAGCGTGTTATGTCATGAACCGGTGCCATGTTCTCCTTCGGAAATGCATCCGCAAAGAAAGCCACCTTTTCATCAACCGTCGCAGCCTCACTCATCAGATACTTAAGCTGCCTTACGTCAAACATCTGCGTAATGTCACGATTGCCGGATATGACCTCATTGATGTCACTCTTAATCGATGCCGGTATCACGCCGGGTCTGAATCTTACTGCAATAAGCTTCTCATATCCTGATGCCTGCGCGCGCCTTGCATTCACCGCGCTTCCGGCGAACTGCACAATCACCCCGCCATTCTTCTGACAGCACTGCGCATCAAGGCAGGCATCAGGAATAACCATTATCTCCTCAAGCCTAGGATTATCAATCTCATAATATTGAAAAAACACATCACTCTCAAGACTTCGCTCATAATAGCTTACGCCTTTGTCCATGCAGAAGGTTATTGGGTTCATTATTGCCTGATTCATTGGCGTGGCTCCTCATCAAAAACTTTTTTAAAAGACTTTTCTACTCTTCAAATATCCTCAATCTTTTAGCAATCTCCTCAGGCTCCGGCAACATTTCTTTCATATCTTCCGGTAAAGTATTCCTTAACTTGTATGTTGCTACTCCAATCGGAGAATTACTATTCTTCAATGCATATTCCACATAAGTTTTATCCTTGCTTTTGCAAATAATAATTCCTATTGATGGATTCTCCTCCGGCAATTTCACCTGCTCATCCAATGCAGACAAATACAGTTGCATCTTACCAGCATATTCAGCTTCAAATTCACCAATTTTTAGTTCTATTGCTATCAGACTTCTTAATCTTCTGTGAAACAACAATAAATCAATATATAAATCCCTATTTCCTGCCATCAAATGATATTGATTTCCTATATACGTATAATCTCCACCCATTTCTATCAAAAAGGCTCTTATATTATTTACCAACTGCATTTCTAATTCATGTTCAGAATATTCAGGTGACAACTCTGCAAAATCAAATGTATATTCATCTTTTACCGCAAGTTTAGCCTGTACTCTTTGTTCAACAGGAAGTACCAAATCAAAATTTGTCTGATTCAGTAAATATTTTTCATAGGTCTGCGCCTCAACAAAATTAGTTAAAACTCTTTTAGTCCAACCATACCTTTTCGTCATTTGAATATAAAATTCTCGTTGCAAGTCATCCTTGCATTTTTCCATGATGATAATATTATTACTCCAACTAATTTCTCGCACCAATGGTGCGAGTTTTATAATTGAATTTATTTTAAATAACCTCTGACAAATTTACTATCTTCCGTTATTATTCTTCCTCATCCTCAATCCCGCGCATCAGAAAATCATTCCACCTCGCATTAACCGCCTCCAGCTCTTTCTTCTCCATAATGCGGTTTCTGTCGCTGAGTATCGATATCATCTCATCTGCAATCTCCTCTACCGGCGGATGCTCATAATGATACAGATATCCTATCATCCTCTGCGCCGTAAAGTCCGTATTAAGATTCTTTGTCACAAGGTCGCAGAATTCCTCGCGGTACCCGCGCTGCAGCATAAGATTATACAATTCAACACTTTTTGGTGATTTTGGTTTCATGGTGCTACTTCCTCTCAATTCTTTGCATAATAATTCTTCATTGCATATTCAAAATGCTCATTAAATCTCTGCGCAGCCTCACAGCTCAGCTCCCACTCCGGACGCATCATGTCAAATGCATGCATGTCGCAGTGGTACACATCCGCCTCCGCCTGAATACCACACCTTTTAAGATTTGCAATATAATCAAGTGTCTCTGCGTAAAATGGTTCTCCGTCCCCTACAAATGTATACGCAGGCGGAAGTCCGCTGTAATCCGTCTGCCTTGCAGGGGCAGCGTACACAGGAACACTACTGTCTCCCGGTTTCCTGCCAAGTCCCTTCAGATACATCCGCCACGCCTTATGATTCTTCCTTGTATTCCAGATACGTCCGTGATTGTCGGCAGAGCTTGGCGTGTCCCTGTCATCGAGCATCGGGTAAAGTGGCATCTGATAAGCAATATTTATGGTACCTCGGTCTCGCGCTGCCATGCAGACTGCTGCCGCCAGACCGCCTCCTGCACTCTCTCCGCCTACAAATATCTGATTCTTACATATTCCTAGTTCTTCTGCATGCTCCTTCATATAAACAAGCGCCGCATAGCAATCCTCAAGTGCCGCCGGATACGGCTTTCTAAATGCAAGCCTGTACCCCGGCGATACAACAACTGCTCCGTACTTCCGCACAAGGTCAACCGCACGCGACATAAACACCATCTCTTTCATTCCACATATATATCCGCCTCCGTGAATCCACAGAACGCCCGTTGATTGGGCGGGCTGTGAAGCAGTTTCAGAATATGTCTCTGGATATAGTGCGAGTGCCGATATCGTATTAGTTGTTGTTTTGATTTTAAGCTTTCGGACTGTTATTCCTGATGGCGGGGTAAGACGCATAGCTGGCTCCTTGCATATATATGTACTTTTAATTTAATCTGTCACTTTCAGATTATAGCAAAAAAGAGAGGGTTTTGCACCAATGTCTTAGCTAAGCAAGGCATTATTAGCATTTCTTGACACAATTTAATCCGCACCGTCTGATTACCGATATTGCACTTCTTATATAACAACAGGGCTGCTACCTTACTTATCCAAGCATTAAGGTAGCAGCCCTGCACTAAAATTCCAGACTGTCTGCATTCAGCAGAAAATATTTCATTCCCATTTTTTGTGCATATGCACACTTTTTCGTAATGTTCCTACACTCCCGAGTACGCTGCAAAGCCCGCATCTATCGGAAGCACTACTCCCGTGATTGCGCTTGCCGCCCTGTCATCACACAGGAATAGCACTCCACCGAGAAGCTCTGAGCTGTCAACAAATCTTCCGGCAGGCGTGCCGTTAAGAATCTTACCGGAGCGCGGTGTCGGCGTTCCGTCCTCATTAAACAGCAGCGCACGGTTCTGGTTGGACACAAGGAATCCCGGTGCGATTGCATTACATCTTATTCCGGACCTGGCAAAATACGTCGCAAGCCACTGTGTGAAGTTGCTTATGGCTGCCTTGGCACCGGAATATGCCGGAATCTTGGTTAGCGGCGTGTACGCATTCATTGAGGATATATTAAGAATATTTCCCGACTGGCGCTCGACCATATCCTTTGCAAATACCTGTGCCGGTATAAGTGAGCCCTGAAAATTAAGCCTGAATACAAAGTCTACACCAGCAGCATCCAGTTCAAAGAATGTCTTCTGTCCGGGTCTTGCTTCGTGCTGATATTCATTGTCGGTTGTTGCCTTGGGATTATTGCCTCCGGCTCCGTTTATAAGGATGTCACACGGGCCGTACTTTGCGAGTACACTCTTATGAACCTCCTCAAGAGCTTCTGCATCAAGCACATTTGCTTTATATCCGGTACACTCAAGGCCTTCATTTTTCAATTCATCAGCAAGCCTGCGCACGGCATCCTCATTAAGGTCGAGTGCCGCAACTCTCGCACCCGACTGTGCAAATGCCTTAACCATCTCTGCACACAGTACTCCGCCCGCTCCTGTAATCACAACTGTTTTTCCTGTGTAATCAATATTTAAAGGTAAATCAAGCATTATTCTATAATCCCTCCGTTAGCCTCGATAAGCCCGTTAATATATGCGCTTCCAAGCGCCCTGTCATATAATCCGTAGCCCGGTCTGCCTTTTTCGCCCCATATCATTCTTCCGTGGTCGGGACGGAAATATCCGTCAAAGCCTGTCTCCACAAGAGCCTTTATAATCTCATTCATATCAAGGCTTCCCTCGCGTGACAAATGCCCCGATTCCTCGAATGAGCCATCAGAAAGTATTTTTACATTGCGAAGGTGCATAAAGCCTATTCTGTGCATGGATGAATATTTTCTCACAAGCTCAGGGACATCATTACCGCGCGAACATCCAAGCGAGCCTGTACATAAGCACAGTGCATTGCTTGGGCTGTCAACTATTGCAAGGTAACGGTCTATATTTTCCTCGCATGTGACTACACGCGGTATCCCGAATATCGGATACGGAGGGTCATCCGGATGAAGTGCCATAATCACGCCGCACTCCTGCGCCACAGGTATTACTTTCTTAAGAAAATACCCTATATTCTCCCAGAGACCCGCCTCTCCAAGCTCAGCATATGCCTTTATCAGCTCTCTCACTTCATCCTGTGAATAGCTTGCATCCCAGCCGGGCAGATGTATGTCATCCTTAAGCGGGTCGAGCCCGTTCAACTGCTTCCAATACATAACAAGGCTGGTTGAGCCGTCTTTGGCTGCCTTATCAAGCTGTGTGCGCGTCCAGTCGAATACCGGCATGAAGTTATAGGTAATGCATTTTACTCCATACTTTGCGCATCTCCTTATAGACTCGCAGTAATTTTCAATGTGCCTGTCCCTCTTTGCGGTTCCAAGCTTTATATCCTCGGTTACGGGAATTGATTCAACAACGTCAAAGATAAGTCCATTTTTGCGGCACTCATCCGCAATGTGCTTAATACTTTCCTCAGGCCATACCTCCCCGGGCTTCACATCATAGACCGCAGACACAATTGAACGCATTCCCGGTATCTGCCTGATATTCTGTAACGTAACAGGGTCGCTGTCTCCGTACCATCTGAACGAACTCTTCATAAATTATCTCCATTTCCCATCATTTATTTTTTGCTATCTCCGCAATATTAATTATTGTGTAAATGATATTAAGCACACCGCACAACGGCATTACAAAGTAAAATATCCCGACAGGCACACCAAGTGATGATGTCATCTGCCCCATTGCAAGCCTGCTTATCTGCCAGCCGCCGTATACAAGGATTGCGAGCGAGAACAGCAGAGCAATCAGCTCATGCAATATTCTCATATATGAACGCATCTGCGGATTCAGCCGGTCAACCAGAACCGGTATGTTCATGTGACCGCTCTCTGATGTCACAATAGATGCTCCCAGAAGGCTCATCCATGCAAACAGGTATGACACAAGCTCCTCTGACCACGTTGACGGATTTTTAAGGACATATCTTGTGAATACCTGCCAGCATGTAAGTGCGACCATTACAATAAAACTCATGCCCGCAACGCCGTTTAAAGCTTTCGTAAGAACCGTTTTTATCTTCATTCTCCCCTCTCATTCCGCAGGCATATCCCGCACATCTGATGATATAATTATGTCCGCAAATGCACAAAAAATACACGGCAGAAGCTTAAACTTACATGCCGTGTATCATATCTGTCATAACATATGTATTATTATTATAATTCCGGTCAGTGAACATCGATATACTTTCCAAGCATTCTCTTAAGCTTTGCAACTTCAATAGGCTTGGACAGGTGTGCATTCATACCCGCTTTGAGTGCCTTATGCACATCTTCACTGAAAGCATTGGCTGTCATTGCGATTATCGGCAGCGTCTTAACATCATCACGTTCAAGTGCACGTATATTCTTAACCGCGTCATATCCGTTCATGACAGGCATCTTTATATCCATCAGAATAACGTCATAATAACCCTCTTCAGCACCTTCAACCTTAGCAACTGCTTCACGTCCGTTAGCGGCCGTCTCTACATCAACCCCCATCTCACCTATAAGTATTGCTGCAATATCGCGGTTAAGCTCATTATCCTCAACAAGAAGTACTCTGCCGTGCTTAAACACGGATTCATCCTCCGCTGCCGCATGTTCACCTGATGGTGCCATCGTCGCAGCCGATTCATCCGCCGCCTTGTTATCTGCACTGACATCACACACCTCAAGCGGAATAGTTACCGTAAATACAGAACCTTTACCAAGCCTGCTGTCCACATCAATAGTACCACCCATAAGATTAACCAGATTCCTGGCTATCGCCATTCCAAGTCCTGTTCCCGTGACATTGCCTATTGCGTTGTCCTCAGCACGTTCAAATGAATCGAATATATGCTTCTGGAACTCGCGTGACATTCCTATTCCATTATCACTGCATATAAATATATAGCTGTGCCGGCGCCCATTCTTCACGTCACCGTCTTCCCTGAGTGTAATTGTAATACTGCCGCCTGCCCATGTGTACTTGACAGCATTGCTGAGAATATTAAGATATATCTGCTTTATCCGCAGTTCATCCCCTATAACATTATCATGCTCTATAGATACAATATCTGAGATAAATGTTATGCCGGAGCCAAGTGCCTGCGGACGCACAAGCTCAATCAGCTCTGACATCATCGCCCTGATATTAAACCCGGATTCCTGAAGGCTCATCTTGCCACTCTCAATTCTGGACATATCCAGAATATCATTAATAAGCTCAAGCAGATGTCTTCCTGACATGCTTATCTTATCAAGCCCTTCTTCGACCTGTTTCGTATCATCCGGGTGAGACTTAAGTATATCCGTCATTCCTATTATGGAATTCAATGGTGTCCTGATGTCATGGCTCATATTGGAAAGGAATCTGCTCTTAGCCTCATTGGCGAGCTTCGCCGCACTGAGCGCATCCTGAAGATTCCTCTTCTGATTAGCTTCTTCTATCTTCTGTTCGTCCGATATTCTTGCAAGAAAGACAGCATTAATCTCTTTGCTGTTGTTGCGGTTACGCACATGAATGATCTGTATTGACAGCCAGTGATATATTCCATCATCGAGCCTCAGCCTTATATCAGTCCATATTCTGCTGCGTCCCTTGGCAAAGCTCAGCTCTACCTTATCCGGAGCAAATCTCTGCCTGAACTCATCTTCGTATTTGGGTTCTATGCGCTCCGCAATTCTCTCATAAAGTTCGTTATATGTTCCCGCCCTCGATACCGAATCAGCAAAAAGTTCCCTGAGACTTATAAATTGTAATTCATCCCTTGTAATATTAAGTGAAGCTATTATAGAGTATGATTCTGTTACTGCTGTAATAAGCATCCGTCTCTCCCGCTTATTCTTAACAGCTTCCTCTTCCCTTGCAAGCTTTTCTTCTGTAATATCATGAAATGTTGTCATAAGAATATCATTGCCATTGTTGTCATGATTCCTCTCAACAATTCCCGCTATCCATATCAGCATTCCGTCAGCTCTGCGTATGCGGCATTCATATGTACACGGACCTCTGCCCTGCGCTGCCTCATCGAATACACCGGTAACATGGTCATAATCTTCATTATATATAAAATGATCTATGCACACATTATTCTTGGAGTCATTATCATATCCGAACATCTGATAGCCCGCATAGTTCATCCTTATATTGATATATGGGGCATTAATTGTTATCAGTGCTATTCCTTCAGGAACATTATTGAAAATGTGCTCAGTGTACAGATTCTGGTTCTCTGCATCCCTGGATGCCTTAAGCGTCCTTCGCATCGTTATTATCATGATAACTACGATTGTCATGATTACGACTGCAAGAAGCGCATATGTCTGGCTTACAATCTGATCCGCTTCTCTTGTGATAAGCTCCATATCAACAACTGATACCAGATGCCAGTCACTGCCAACTCCTATAGGCATATAACAGTAGAAAATATCATTAAGTATCGTCCATCCTGTCATTGAGTTCTCGGGAAGTGCTTTAAGATAACCGCAGCAGGCTATACTGTCCGGTATATCACGCTTATCAGCCGGAGGTATAAGTACCGTTCCATTGCTGTCTGCAATATAAGAGAAACCTTCCCCGCCATAATATGACAGGGAAAATGTATCTATTATATCGTCAATTCTGAACTCCTTAGTCAGATATCCTCTGCGCCCATCAGCAAGCTTGCAGCTTACATATACATCCATCACCTTGTCCGCATAGTCTGCTGCGTTAGCGGTACCGTTACTGCCTGACCTTACATGCGGAGCCATGATTCCTTCTGTATCCCCGGCTGCCATCCCGGCAAAACTGCTGTCCGGTTCCATGTCATATGGCATCACCGTATAATCATCCAGATAGAGCATTACTCCGTCTTCCAATTTGTTATAATGAATAAGTATCTCGTTAATATTGGAATAGTCATCAACCTCTTCAAGTACTTCCGCAAAATTGTTCAGTGTATCATGTGCAGAATCCATCTGTGCACGCAGTGTCATCGTTCCCTGCTTCGTTACCTCCATTATATCTTCTACAGCCAGATTCCATAATCTCTCGCGTACAAACTTTTGAAACTGATACATTGCTCCTGCAAGCGCACATGCAACAACTATATATACTACTGCCAGCATCCATATATTTTTCTTCATATTAATATATTATATGTTACAGCAATATTCAGTCAATAAAATATCCAAATTTTAAGTATCCATTAGTTTTTTTTGATAAACAAAAAGCGACATTGCTGTCACTTTTTGTCGAAATAACATTCACGTGCAATATTAATAATCCTTATCCTGCTTGCTTTAGATTTACCGTCATGATAGAATATACATCAGTTTGTATACGTATACAGACTTCAGATGCCCGCAAAGACGGAGCAAGAATGGAGACTACTATGAGTATTTTAAATGTTGAACACCTTAATCATGGTTTTGGTGACCGTGCAATTCTAAAGGATGTGTCTTTCCGCCTCTTAAAGGGCGAGCATGTAGGATTTATCGGTGCCAATGGCGAAGGAAAGTCCACATTCATGAATATAATAACCGGTAAGCTTATGCCTGATGAAGGTAAAATCGAGTGGGCAAAGAATATCCGTGTTGGATATCTTGACCAGCATGCAGTTCTTGAAAAGGGACAGACGATTAATGATGTCCTTAATGATGCATTCAAATTTCTCTTTGAGCTTGAAGCACGTATGAATACAATCTGCGACAAGATGGGCGAAGCTTCACCTGAAGAACTTGAGGTTATGCTTGCCGAGCTTGAGGAGATTCAGAATACACTTGATTCACATGATTTCTATATTATAGATACAAAGGTTAATGAAGTCGCCCGCGCCCTTGGTCTTACCGATATCGGACTTGACCGTGACGTGACAGAACTCAGCGGCGGTCAGCGTACCAAGGTTCTGCTTGCCAAGCTGCTTCTTGAGAAGCCTGACATCCTGCTTCTTGACGAGCCTACCAACTACCTCGATGAATCACATATCGAATGGCTCAAGCGCTATCTCAATGAATATGAGAATGCATTTATACTGATATCACACGATATCCCGTTCCTTAACAGTGTAATTAACCTTATATATCACATTGACAATGGAGAGCTTACACGCTATGTCGGCAACTATGATGACTATATGCGTGTATATGAAATGAAGAAATCCCAGCTTGAAGCCGCCTATAAGAAGCAGCAGCAGGAAATTGATGACCTTAAGGATTTCGTTGCCCGCAATAAGGCGCGTGTTGCCACACGTAACATGGCAATGTCACGCCAGAAGAAGCTTGATAAGATGGATGTTATTGAACTTGCACAGGAAAAGCCAAAGCCTGAATTCAATTTCCGTGAGGCGCGTACACCGGGCCGTTACATTTTCGAGACAAAGGACCTTGTAATAGGCTATGACACTCCACTTTCACGTCCTCTTAACCTTACAATGGAGCGCGGCCAGAAGATTGCCATGACCGGCGCTAACGGTATCGGTAAGACAACTCTTCTCAAGAGCATAATGGGCTACATAAAGCCCATCTCAGGGCAGTCCGTTCTCGGTGACTATCTTTATCCGGGATATTTTGAGCAGGAGAAAAAATACGAGAGTAACATCACATGTATAGATGAACTATGGAGCGAATTCCCGGCAATGACGCAGTATGATGTGCGTACCGCGCTTGCCAAGTGTGGTCTAATGACCAAGCATATCGAGAGCCTCATGAAGGTTTTAAGCGGCGGCGAACAGGCAAAGGTTCGTCTGTGCAAGCTTATCAACCATGAGACTAATCTTCTGCTTCTCGACGAGCCTACCAACCACCTTGACGTTGACGCCAAGGATGAGCTTAAGAGAGCGCTCAAGGCTTACAAAGGCAGCATTCTTCTCATATGCCATGAGCCTGAATTCTACGAGGACATTGTCACAGACGTGTGGAACTGTGAGGAATGGACTACGAAAGCGCTGTAGGGGTATGCCTGCTGCACATATTGATATTCTTCCAAAAAAAGAGACAGCCATTTTCCCACCAACCGGTGGGAAACGCTGTCTCCTTCTCTAAATGTCAGTTGTGAGGAGTTAACATCACTTGACGAATTATTCTTTTACCCCATCTCACCGCGTATATCAATCTCCGGCGGTTCTATCGGATAATTACCTGTAAAGCATGCATCACAGAATCCTGTACCTCCGCAGATCATCTCGCTTAACTTGTCCACTTCAAGGTATCCGAGCGAATCTGCTCCGATAAGCTTACATATCTCATCAACGGAGTGACCTGATGCAATAAGCTGGTCCTCTGAAGGAATATCTGTACCGAAATAGCATGGATGCAGGAATGGCGGTGAACTGATTCTTACGTGAACCTCCTTTGCACCTGCTGCCTTCAGGAGATTAACTATTCTTGCACTGGTTGTTCCACGCACGATAGAGTCATCAATCATGACTACTCTCTTGCCTGCAACAGCTTCCTTAAGGACATTAAGCTTAACCTTTACGCTGGATTCTCTCTGTGCCTGCTTAGGCTTAATGAATGTACGTCCTACATAGTTATTCTTTATAAATGCATTGCCATACGGAATACCTGACTCCATCGCAAATCCGAGTGCTGCCGGATTACCCGACTCAGGAACGCCTACAACAAGGTCTGCCTCTACAGGATGTGTCTTGGCGAGAATCTTTCCTGCGTTAATTCTTGACTCATACACTCCCATTCCGTCAATCTTGCTGTCAGGCCTTGCAAAATAAATATATTCAAATATACATCTTGCCGTGTTCTTCTGACAAAGCGTCTTATCAGACTTAATTCCATCCTTCGTTATCGTAACAACTTCGCCAGGCTCAACATCTCTTACAAATTCCGCACCTACAGTATCAAGTGCGCATGTCTCTGATGAAAGGAAATACGCATTATCTCTCTTACCAATACAAAGCGGTTTGAATCCAAATGGATCTCTTGCTCCGATAAGCTTTCTCGGGCTCATTACAATAAGTGAATATGCACCCTTAATCTTCTTCATCGCATTGAGAACAGCATCCTCAACAGTCGGAACATTAAGTCTTTCTCTCGCTATGAGGTATGCAATAACTTCCGAGTCGATTGTCGTCTGGAAAATAGCTCCCGTATAAGAAAGCTCTTCCCTCAACTCAACGGCATTAAGAAGATTGCCGTTATGTGCCATGCCGAGAGTTCCCTTAACGTAATTAAGGACAAGCGGCTGCGCATTCTCACGGATACTGCTTCCTGCTGTAGAATATCTGACATGGCCGACACCGATGTTACCGTTAAGCTTCTCCAGCTTCTCCGGATTAAAGACTTCATTAACAAGTCCCATATCCTTATAAGAAAGAACCTTTCCCTTAGGACCTTCCGTATCACTAACTGCTATACCGCAGCTTTCCTGTCCTCTGTGCTGAAGGGCAAAAAGGCCATAATAAATTGTAGATGCAACATCATTGCCGTCAAAGTCATATACACCAAAGACTCCGCACTCCTCATGAAGCTCATCCTCAGCATAGTAGCTGTCGTTAATATCAATCTGATTCATAATTCTCCATTCCCTTAAAGACTGTTAAAAAGCGGTAATTATCAATGCAATTATCTGCGTGAAAAATCCTTGCCTGTAAGGAGCTTATATGCTTCCTTATACTTCTCAACTGTCTTATCAATAACATCATCAGGAAGAAGGTAATCACTGTCCGGATTAGCCTTAAGCCAGTCTCTTACAAACTGCTTGTCATATGAAGGCTGTCCCTTGCCCGGCTCATAGCCTTCAAGCGGCCAGAATCTTGAGCTGTCAGGTGTGAGCATCTCATCACCGATTACAACCTCACCATTCTCATCAAGACCAAACTCGAACTTAGTATCTGCAATGATGATACCCTTGCTTAATGCATACTCTGCACACTTCTTGTAAAGTGTAATTGTTGCATCCTTAATCTTGGTTGCGTACTCAAGACCCTTACCAGGGAACTTCTTCTCAAGTACCTCTATACTCTTCTCAAATGAGATATTCTCATCATGGTCACCAATCTCAGCCTTCGTACTTGGTGTATAGATTGGCTCAGGGAGCTTCTCTGACTCCTTAAGTCCTTCCGGAAGCTTGATTCCGCATACTGTTCCGTTCTCCTTATAGCTTGCCCAGCCACTTCCCGTTATGTAACCTCTTACGATACACTCTATTGGAAGCATTGTAAGCTTCTTGCAAAGCATACTTCTTCCGATATATTCATCCTTGTGGAAAAACTCTGGCATGTCATTAACATCCACAGATACCATATGGTTTGCAACAACATCCTTTGTATAATCAAACCAGAATCTGGACATCTGTGTAAGGATTGCACCCTTATCTGTAACCTTATTCTTAAGAATGTGGTCAAATGCTGATATACGGTCTGTAGCAACCATAACGAGCTTATCCTCACAATCATATACTTCCCTTACTTTACCTTCATAGAGTAATTCACACTTTCCCATGAGTATTCCATCCTTTTCTTATATTGATTTGTTTATAAAATCATTCCGCTGTAAATGCAGTCTGAAAACGAACATAAACATTATATAACAGCCACATTGCAAAATCAACACAATTTGTCGGATGGCAGAGCAAACGATGGGCAGGTACTTTATTCCCACCCCATCTCATGTGCAACATATTCCTTAAGTCGGAATATTGTATATAACGGAATGCTCCACACATGTGTATCTCCGTCAATATTATCTCCGACATTCTTTAAAGATGTTCTGACTGCCATCCTTGGATTATACCTTTTGCAGAATATATGCAGGCTTTTTGCCTTTGTATTATCTGCTGATTTCACTTCAATCGGGAGAAGGATTCCTTCATAATCAGTAATAAAATCCACCTCCGCATCAGCTTTTGTTCTCCAAAAATAACTCTCTATCCCCATATATTTGAGCTGTGTCATTATATAATTTTCCGTCAATGCCCCCTTAAAGTGAATATATGACACATCTCCATCAATAATCGTTCTATAATTAACATTGGACTTTCTTCTAAGAAGCCCTACATCCGACATGTATACTTTAAAATATGTGCTGTCTGCCATTCCTGCCAATGGCAGTTCCGGATCAGGCACCATATTCAGTTTATACGCGATGCCTGCGCTGACAAGCCACTCCAACGCATCCTCAAGATCTTTAGCCCTCGCCCCCTGCTTTACATGTGAAAATATAAACTTATTGTTATCACGCGCTATCTGTGACGGAATAGCATTCCATATAAGCCTTACTTTATTAGCCGTGTCTGCATTCGTGTGCTTGCCAAAATCATCTGCATAATCTCTTAATATCCTATCCTGAACCTCTTCCACCGCACTGTAATCATGAGTATCAACCCAAACCTGCACAGCCTCAGGCATTCCACCAACAATGTAATAATTCTTCAGATATTTTTCCAATGGTACAGTATATAATTCCGGTATTTCACGCTCACACCGGAGTTTACATACCCCATCGATATATTTACCGCCGCCATCTGCATTTACAAATTCCTCAAAGCTCATCGGATACATATCTATACGATCAACCTTGCCTACGGGAAACGATACTCCCTCTTGTCTAAGCGCAACACCCAACAGAGAACCTGCCGCTATAATATGCAGCTTTGGCATATTCTCGCAGAAATACTTAAGTGACTGTATTGCACGCGGGCAGTCCTGTATCCCATCAAATACAACCAGTGTCCTGCCCGGTTCAATTGTATCTCCATATATAATACTTCCAAGCTCATCAACTATTCTCTTCACATCAAAATCATATTCAAAAACCGACTGTAAGCCGGCATTTCCATCAAAGTTGAAATATGCCATGTTCTCAAAAAAAAGCGGCCGCTTTCGCGACCACTTCTTACATGTTATCCGTTTTTTATAATTCCCCTGCTGCATATATAAGTCAGCACAAAATATCCTCCATATATCAGTACAAGAAATACTGCCGTCGTGCCAACCGATGCCATCATAGAGCTCATTCCCATTGTTGATAGTATCAGGTTGACAAATTTCAAACCGAATATTGAGTGGATGACTGCCAGCAGAAGCGGAAACGCAAAGAATATTCCTATCTGCCTGAAAAGTGCCATATCTATCATTCTCTCATCAACACCGATTTTCCTGAGCATTCCGTATCTTTCCTTATTGTCCGCACTGTCAGACAATTCCTTAAGTGCAAGAATCGCAGCACTGCTTATCAGAAAGATAATTCCAAGATAAAGTGCTATGAATGTTACAAGTGCTCCAAGCCCTACACCATTCTGTGCTATTCCGCCCTTTGTCTCACAGTTAACAAGGCTGCCAACGCTTCCTGAAGTTTCGGAATCATCAGAATCCATAGATTGTGAATTCTTCTTATTAATCAGCTTAACCGTATCAACCAGCTTATTGTCGGCGCTGTTCTTCCATGCTTTATCACCGCTCTTATAATTGGCACTGATTCCTGTGATATACAGCCTGCTGTCATCAAATGCATCGTCAGGCAGGACAAATATTCCGTCATTGATACGCTGTGCCGAAATCGTGACAAAGCCATCCATACATTCCGAATAACGCGGTCTGTAGGTCTTTTCACCGACGGCTATCGTCTGACCGTTCTTAAGTGCAGCATTTCTTATATCTACCATATATTTATAATTGGCAATCACAATATACTCGTCCTCATTAAGACTGTGCTGCTGTAATCCGTATAAGCCCGCAACTCTGTTATAATCGCTGAGCTTCATGAATAACTCCTGCCCTGATAAATCCACAAGCGGATTTGTACTTATAAGAATATCCGCATATTCCCCAAGTGTATCTGCTGCCGTCAGGCCTGTCCTGTACATATTATATGCCGTGATATCCTTAAGATATGTGTCTGTATCAAAGCCGTTATCTGTAAGAAGTCTGCATATTCTGTCAGCGTCTGACGCATCAGCTTCATCTGAATACTTCAGCCTTACCTGCATATCAACCGGTGCGCATTCACTAAGGCTTTTCTTAAGTGAATCCTTCATTGACAATGCGCCGGCAAGTACGCTTATCGTTATAAAAAGCATCAGGCATATTACTGTTGTCGAGAATACCATTGTATTAATTTTGCTTCCAAACTGCCTGAGCACAAAACTGTTCACGCCTCTGTAATAAACGCTCTTAATGCTTGTAAATATTCTTATTAAAAGTCCTGAAACAGACCAGAATATAAGAAATGTTGCCACGCAGCCAAGCCCGACCGGAAGCCACAGCTTATCCATCACATTAAGCTTAAATGCTCCTGCCGTAACCAGCCAGTATGCGTAAGACAGCAGACCCACCGCAATCACAAAAACAAATGTGCAGATAAGAGGATTTTTCATTGTAATCTTTTCATTCTTCTTTCCTGCATTCAGAAGATCTATAAGCCTGCATTTACTTATGCTAAATGTATTAAACAGCATTACAAGCACATACATGATTGCAAAATATACAATCGTTTTCACACATGCTTCTGATGAAAATATAAACCTGAAGCCCGTCATATCAGCGTCAAACATGTTCGCAACTATAACGCTCATAAACTGCGATGCCACTGTTCCTAGAACTATTCCGACCGCAAGCGAGACAACTCCAATAAGCATTGTCTCAATGAAAAGAATAAGTGATATCTTTCTTTTTCCCATGCCTAGTATCATATATATTCCAAATTCCTTATTACGCCTCTTTATAAGAAATCTGCTTGCATATATAATAAGGAATCCCAATATAAATGATACAAATACGCTTACGCCTGAAAGAATATCTGTCATCAGTTTTATAATCTCATACACGGATGAATTGACCTTAAGCATTACCGTCTGGCTGTCAATCGCATTAAATACATAGAACACCGCAACGCCGAGAATAAGCGTAAAGAAATATATCGCATAATCCTTAAAGCTCTTACGGATATTTTTTATTGAAATTTTAAACAGCATTGTTAAGATCGCCTCCTAACAGTGTTACAACATCAATAATCTTATCAAAGAACTCCTTGCGCGTACTGCCGCATTTGAGAATCTCGTTGAATATCTTTCCGTCTTTTATAAATATTACCCTGTCCGCATAGCTTGCCGTGAATGCATCATGTGTTACCATGAGTATCGTTGCCTCAAGCTCCTGATTGAGATAATTGAAGCTCTCAAGCAGCATTCTTGATGCCTTCGAATCAAGAGCACCTGTCGGCTCATCTGCCAGAATCAGCTTTGGATTGGTTATTATTGCCCTCGCACTTGCAACTCTCTGCTTCTGTCCCCCTGACATCTGATATGGGTATTTGTCAAGCACATCACTAATACCAAGCTCACACGCAAGCTGTGATACCCTCTTTTGTATCTCCTTAGCATGGACTCCCTGTATTGAAAGCGCCAGCGCAATATTTTCAAATGCAGTAAGTGTATCCAGCAGATTGAAGTCCTGAAAGATAAAGCCAAGCTGCTCTCTTCTGAACCGGTTGAGCTTATTCCCCTTAAGCTCCGTAATATCCTGTCCGCCTACATATATCCTTCCTGATGTAACCCTGTCAATCGTTGATATGCAGTTGAGAAGCGTTGTCTTACCTGAGCCGCTGGCTCCCATAATCGCAACAAACTCGCCCTTATCAACCTCAAAGGATATATTATCAATCGCTTTGGTGAGGCTTGATCTGTTTCCGTAATACTTTTCAACGTTATCAATTCTAAGTATCGTTTCCATAATTATGATTCCTTTCGTTAAGATTAATTATGTTTTATCACATCACTAATCTTATGTCGTTCGTTCAACATTACGGAATATTACATTTTTGTAACATTGTAAAAGTCATTTTTATAAAACGTCATCTTCACTTCCGTATATTCGCCAATTGCCGATTCTATGTATATATCATGTCCCATCTTATCACACATTTTTTTGACGATATAAAGTCCCATTCCTGTTGCCTTGGAATATCTTCTTCCATTCTCCCCGGTAAATGATTTGTCGAATACTCTCGGAATGTCAGATCCGCTTATGCCTATGCCGTTATCATATATCCTAAGTTCAATGCTCTTCTTATCCTGTACTGCCGATATCCGTATTACTGACGTATCCTTATTATCATCCTTATATTTGATGCTGTTGCTCAATATCTGGTTCAGCATAAATTCAAGCCATTTGGCGTCAGTGTATACCGTGACATCCACATCCGACACCTGAAAATCTATATTATGCTCAAGTATGTCATCCTTATTGCGGACAGCCACCGCACCTACTGTTCTTGCGAGGCTGCATTCATCAATGATGTAATCCTTCTCCGCATTCTCACTTCTTACATAGTAAAGAATCTGCTCTATGAGATTATTTATTCTGCGCACCTGTGTCAGCATGCGGTCATTTTTATCATGGCTGTTGTGAAGTATAAGTGTCATTGACGATATCGGAAGCTTAATCTCATGAATCCACATCTCGACATACTCTTTAAAATTCTCCGCCCCCTGCCGGTAGCCATTTACATTGTCAGCCATCGATTTGCCTGTATCCCGGAGTACGCTCTCTATTATTCTTCCTTCGTAGAAGCCCGGTGAGGGTATCGTCTCAGGCACAAGATATTTTTTGTCGAGATTATCGGTATTATCCAACAGCGTATCATAGAACTTCTTCTTTCTGAAAAAATCAATAAGAATCTCTGATATGAAAAATATCACAAATATAGCTGATACCGCCACTATTGCCGGCGTCTCAAGCCTGTACGCCCTCATAAGCAGAACTGCCGGCACAAGCAGCACAATCAATATAACCAATGAATATATCCTGTCTTTAAAATAATCCCTGAATCTCATAATCTACCCTATAAGTATATACCCCTGACCTTTTCTGGTCTCTATAACGTCTTCAAGTCCCGCTTCTTTGAAATGCGCCCTGAGCCTGCTTATATTCACGGTCAGTGCATTATCGTTGAGATACTCCTGATTGTTCCACAGCTCAGTCATCAGCTCGTCCCTTGATACTATCCTGTCCTTATTGGACAACAGATACATAAATATCGTCATCTCATTTTTCGTAAGGAGTATCTCACTGCCTGAATTGTATCTGATTACGCCCTTCTGCGGAAGTATCTGCATATCTCGGAATACAATTGTACCGTCGCTGCCATGCCTGCTGCTAAGTCTCTTGAATATGGCATTAATCCTTAAGAGAAGAATTGTAGGGTTATAAGGCTTCGTAACATAATCGTCCGCCCCGTAGCTCATTGAAAGTACCTCGTCAGCTTCCGAATCCCTGCTCGTAACCATAATAACAGGAACCTCTGACCTTGTGCGGAGCTGCTTAAGCAGCAGCTCCCCGTTAATATGCGGAATATTTATATCGAGGAGTACAAGGTCTGCTTCAGCTGCAAGTATCCCCTCACAGGCATTATCAAAATTCTCAAGGGCAACTGCCTCATACCCTGAATTATCAAGCAGTTCCTTAAGTTCCCCGCTTATTGACTTGTCATCCTCAACTATGCAGATTCTTTTCATAATTCTCCCAGTATCTTGCGCGCAACATACACACCGCTCGCGCTTGCATGTGACAGTGAATGTGTAACACCGCTGCCGTCACCTATAATGTACAGTCCCTTATGAAGTGTCTCAAGGTGCTCATCAAGTTTCACTTCCATGTTATAGAACTTGACTTCAACTCCATACAGGAGTGTATCATCATTAGCCGTTCCCGGTGCAATCTTATCAAGAGCATATATCATCTCGATGATGCCGTCAAGGATACGCTTCGGAAGGACAAGGCTTAAGTCACCCGGTGTTGCTGCAAGAGTAGGTACAACCATGCCTTCCTCAATACGCTTTGGATTGCTTCGCCTTCCGCGGATAAGATCACCGAATCTCTGGACAATTACGCCACCGCCAAGCATATTGCTAAGACGCGCTATACTCTCTCCATATCCGTTGCTGTCCTTGAACGGTTCAGAAAAATGCTTGCTTACTAACAGTGCAAAGTTCGTATTCTCTGTCTGCTTTTCCTTATCCTCATAGCTGTGGCCGTTGACTGTAATGATTCCGTTAGTATTTTCATTAACAACGCTTCCCTTAGGATTCATGCAGAAAGTACGCACGTTATCCTCAAACTGCTGTGTTCTGTATACAATCTTGCTTTCATACAGCTCGTCTGTAAGATGTGAGAATATAACCGCCGGCAGCTCAACACGCACACCTATATCAACACGGTTGGATTTTGTAGGAATATTAAGCTCATCACAGACCTTCTCCATCCACTTGCTTCCGCTTCGCCCTACCGAAACGATGCATTTGTCACATTCATAGCCTGCAGCTTCTGTATTGACGCGGTATCCTTCACCTGCGTCACCCAGCACCTCTATATTGTGGACAGGCGTATCAAAGAAGAAATCAACCTTATCCTTGAGGAATGCATACAGGTTCTCAAGCACAATATAATTAATATCCGTTCCAAGGTGGCGCACTGATGCATCAAGAAGATTCAGCTTATTCTGCATGCATATTTTCTTGAATTCCGTCCCCGCAGTTGAATAAAGCTTCGTTCCCTCTCCGCCATACTCCATGTTAATTCCGTCCACATAGCGCATCAGGTCAAGCGCCTTCTGCCTGCCTATGTACTCATACAGCGTTCCGCCAAATGCATTGGTGATGTTATACTTTCCGTCTGAGAATGCACCGGCACCGCCAAATCCGCTCATAATTGAACAGCTCTTACAGCCGATACATTTCTTAATCTTATCACCGTCAATCGGACATCTGCGCTTCTCAAGCGAATGTCCTGCCTCAAATACGGCAACCCTGCAGTCAGGTGCATTCGTAACCAGCTCATACGCTGAAAAAATTCCTCCCGGGCCTGCTCCAACAATAATTACGTCATACTTATTCATAACTTTTCCTCCAATCCGCAGCAATATAACATTAATTGTAACGTAAAAGGCTGCCGTTAAACAGATGCACTGATTCCTTGTTGGGAATCATAGTCTTACTGTTTAAGGCAGCCGGTAGAAACTCTCGTCCGTATTACGAGTTTATATGATTTTTAACCTTAGTGATTATAGCGTATCGGAGTGGTGGATGTCAATTACAAACGCTGTTTACTTCTGTACAAAATGCCGTTTACCTCTGCCGCGGCTGCCGTCACCGCCATGCTACACCTGAAAATTCTGCATAGTCACCTGCAGCGAATTAACACTGTCCGGCACATCTGATAGAATTAATCATATCATTAATCAGGTCATCGAAGTATGTACGTTATCTGCGGCATTTCCGATACTTTTACTTGTCTCATTATATCTTTCCTTTAATTGTTCCAATCATACAATTTCTCCTTTGCCTCAAAATTTATATTATGCACGTTCCTATTATAACTATACAAAAATATTATCACGTGCTTACTCTGTCGGCAATAAGAAACGTCATGCAATTATCCTGCAAATCCCCTGATACTAATTACTTTCTAAACTTGTATTTTCCTTTTCCGTGACCTGATACAGGTTCAATAATCTCTGCCTGCACCAGATTGGATAGAAGTTTGGAAGCACCTGAGCCTTTTAGATCGAGAAGTTCCATAACTGCACTTCTACCAAATATTTCATCAAAACCAAACTTCTCAAAAAGACTGCGGATATGAGTTGTCGTCTTTACCGAAAAATTGCTGACTTTCTCGGTAAGCACACTTTCAATATCCACTTTTTTATCTTGAATGTCCACTTTTCCGCTCTCAATATCCACTTTTTTATCTTCAATGTCCACTTTTTCTTCATTCAAAAGACCACTTATATGAAGATTTCGATTGTGAAGTTCATTATAGGATATTATCATAGGAATAGACTTTTTGAAATAGAAAAAGCCGGTAAGCTTATCAAAAAGCCAACCGACTTATATTTACCACTGTTCACTTATGAAACTGCAATTTGTAAACATATCCTATTTACATAAAAGATGAAATATTCTACTCTAATTAATAAATTCAAGTTGACCGTTAGGATAAAATGCATTTCTATTTGTCCATATCAATCCTAACAAATCAGCCTTTACAACTTCATCAGAAACATCCTCATCAATAAATTTCACGCAAGTACATTGCATATAATCTCTTCCGCATTTGTTACATTTATCTTCAATAATTCTATAAAATGGTGCACCGATTACCTTATGTTGTATTAATTCGTC
This sequence comes from [Bacteroides] pectinophilus, assembly GCA_025146925.1. Classification (NCBI taxonomy): domain Bacteria; kingdom Bacillati; phylum Bacillota; class Clostridia; order Eubacteriales; species [Bacteroides] pectinophilus. Next base: position 2,398,117 of record CP102260.1, read on the forward strand.
GCCCTCCTCTTTACTCATATTAAATTGTGCATGTACACACCCATCTTCCATCCACATTTTTCTGATTTTATCCGGATGAACAATAAGCCTCTTGAAGCACACCACATCTCCATGAATCAAACGGAATTTATCAGGATAATCTTCTCCCAATTTAAACTTATTATTCTCTTGATATATAGCCTCAACCCACTCCTCAAACGTAACATCAGACAGGTGGGGAACAGCATCAAACAACTTAACAAAATCATTTACATGACCTGCAAAAGATATATGCCCCGCTTCATCTGTCAAATTAACCATAAGTCCAAACGATATTAACCTATTATCTTGGTTTCTTACCCAAGCCTGACATAATTCTTTTATTGCCGTAATTGCAATATCCGCAACATGTAAACTCTTGCAACACAATGTGGGGAAATTGAATATCATATCATTAAATGCAATCATTGTAGTAATTGGCATTCTCAATCTAAGCCCTTTACGTTTTAAATACTTCAAAAGAGTTACTGTATCTGCATCAATTATCTTAATCTTTTTCCTATCTTGAAGAATGAAAGCATCTTTATTATATATCCCGATATCTCTGTCCTCAGCTATGTCAAACTTATTAGTGTATCTAAAAAAAATCCGAACACCATCTCCTTCATTTAATTCAATATCAGCAAAATTATTCGGTCTTTTAACCACAGAGTTATGTTCATTACTTTCTTTTCTTATTTGATCGAATTTTTCATCAACACCACCAAAATATTCGCCTATTAGGGCATTTTCTCTATAAAATGAACTGATAAGTTCCTTCCACATATCTACAGAAAAATCGTTATCTATTCTCCAAAGTTTTATATATTCCGAATTTTTTCCACATTTACTTATATCCGTTTTTGAATCAATTCTTTCAAGGATTTGCTCATCATTATAAAGTCTAATTGCACCATCAAGATGAGTTGGCAATCCTGTACTCGGATTTATCATGCTATGGACATATCTGCATCCCCATAACATAGTTTGTCCATCATCAAAAGAAACGTTTTCCTTATCACATAGTTCCTCGCATTCAAACGTTCTTTTTCCATCTTGAATATGCCAATAGAACTGTGTGCTTAATAAATTTGAAAATACATTATCATAATGCTCATTTTCATGGCACGTAACACCTTCTGGAATACAATCCAAATCATCATTAAAATGTGGTCCTCGAATATACTGATACTCTAATTCTGGATGTTCTGTACCAACAAGTCCAATCATATCCATGTCTATCGCAAGTTTTATTTCAACAGCTGGAACATCACGCATTTTTTCAAACGAATTGAAAAATTCCTCATTTGTAGTATTCAATATAGATAAGCTTCTGCGAAAAAACTGGTGTGCAAAGAGCAAATATCCATCTTTATGATAAACGCCTGGCACAAGAAATCCCTTTTCACCATTTTCACTTTTCGTGTAAACAGGTTCTAAATCCCGCACATCTGCAAGTCCATCTTTCATTGTTCCTGACCATTCAGGAAAAAGACGAGATACAATATTTTTGTCTTTGATAGCTACCGCTTTACCAACTGGTGCAACACGAAATTTATCAGAAAGAATGCAACCCAACTTATTAATTAAAGTATCAAGTTCTTTCCTATGTTCCTCACAAAATATCTTGTAGTCATAAGCCATTATCATTTCGCGCATTTTTTCATATTCTTCATCGGTTTCCATAATTGCCGACTCATTCGTTACATACGCTTTTCCTGGCTCCATATATACACCAGTTAACATGGTATAGCCTATCGGCTTTGTTCTGTCATGGCCTAAATTCATTGGAATAACCGTATTCCATATGTCACGGTATGCCTTAATTATCGAATTCAATGGCAATATATGATTTTTTCTGTTTACCCCATCTGTTATTGCAACACCCTGATATTTTTCCATTTATCTACCTTCTTACCTTACATAAATACACTCTATATCGTATGCTATACATTTCATTATTTTCTTTTTTACATTCTTATTCACATCACAGCAAATACTTCTTCATCGTATTCTCTACATAGTCAATCACATTTTTCCACTCTAGGTCCCCTACATAAAAATTGCTTTTCTGAAACTGCCCCCAAAGCTCTGCCATGTGCAAATCGTCAGATATCAAATGCAATGTAGCTTCAATATCATCCTTGCTAAAAATAGTTTTCCGCTTTTCACAGGTGGCAGAAAATGCATCGTATAAAACCTGCTTCTCTATCTGCTCCCCATAGAAATTCATAATACTATAGACATCATAGAAATCTCTCAATCTTGTATTAGCAATACCTCTATTTATGATTGTCTGCATCTTCTCTGCTAGCAAAGTTTCCTTGTTATATGTAAGAACAGAAATTGTTCTATCCTCAAATATTAATTTATAGTCGTACTCTACAGCCTTCGGTGTGATCACATCATCTGTAGAAATGTCGATTTTAATTGGTTGACGCATCCTGTCCAACGTAGCCTCCAGCATTACACGAATACCTGGGTAATCAAACTCTTCCATAATAGTTCTTGTACTTTTAATTTGAAAGCTAACATTATCTTCCAGCGGGATGTTACAAATTTCTTCAATTATCCTCTGTACATAAGCCTCATTTAATGGTAATGCTTTTACTGTTGTATCAATATCCATCGTAGCTCGCATATCCACACCAACAATTGACGCTACCAGCATTCCACCCTTAAGAATAAAATTATCTCGATATGACGATATAGATACTCTTTCCAGAAATCTTTCCATCATAAAATTTCGAATTAGCGTAGTCGCTTTATTACTGTTCCCATACGAAATATTTCTCACCTTATCTTTTAATTGTCTTGATGAACTAATCACACCAACACCTCCACGTACTTCATCACTTCATCTCGAATTCCCATCATATCCGCATATACAATCAACTGCGATAGCTTTTTGTCCTTCGATGACATATATTCCTTGATAGCCGTTTGAAATACTTGTACTTCATACTTATTACGATTCATTATCAAATCGCAAATGCAACGCTCCTTATCGTAAACCTTAACTAAATTTCCACTGCTGGATGCAATCTCACAAATTCCTATTTTGTATAAATCCGGTGCCGCATATTTCACCGAAACATCAAAATCATTATCCTTAAGATGGCTCGCATTATATCCCTGTGGCACAGTAACACACACAGATGAGTACTCCCTATCTGTCAAACCGTGCAAATATAGTGCTGTTTCTCCGGAATAAATAATCGCACCATTTCTTTGTTGCAAAATGAACAACTCATCCGGCCACACATCATCCATTATATATAAACCTCTTGAGACCTTCTCCATGCCGTGTTCCTTAATATATTGTGCAACATAGGTCTTAGAAATATCTTCATTACACACCAAAGAGGTAATAAGATAACCGTTATATTTTTCAATAAATTTTTCAATTTTTTCCTTTTTAGTCATTCTATTCACCCCTTCACTTTACCTCTTTACTTTACCTCTACGCTTTAATTATATGATTTAAAAGCGAGAAAGTAAACTCTTTTTTTATTTTTTGGCCTATGCCTCTTTATTTAACCTCGCCAGCACCTTCACCTGCTCAATCGCCACTTTTCTCACATCCTCATTCTTCATCCATCAAATATCCTGCTGTAGTATTTAGTACCTTTGCAATATCTCTGAGAATGCTTACCTTGATATCAATTTTTCCTGTCTCATAAGCAGAAATCCACTCCCCGGCGGTTTTTTAGCACCATCACTCTCTCTTCGTCAATCAAAGCTACTAGTTTGCACGAACAAGTGCATTTCTAAAATACCATGCATTTTCCACAAAAATATCATTGGCAGCAGAGAATCCAAGTGTTCTCAAATATTTAATGAAGAACACTGCTGTTGTTCTGGTATTGCCTTCCCCGAAAATATGAATTTGCCATAACCTTGAAATAAATACTGCAAACATAGCCTTTATGAGCTTTATCCGGTTCAGATTCCCTCAAATATTCTTTAAATATGTCTTTTTCCATTTCAACCACCTCTTAAAATCAACTATTCTGCTATTACCAAAACCACTTCAATTGCCTGCACCAGATTAAACTATTCATGTCAACTCCCGTACTGCTCTGCCAGCCTTTTGATTTCAGTTCTTATTTCTTCCACAAGGCTTTCCGGACCGATAATCTGTGCTCCCGCTCCCAGTGCCATAATCCAATGGATAAAATGACTGCTGGCTGCGACCTTAGCTTTAACCTTAAAATGTTCTTCATCCGCTTTATACATTCTTACATCTTTTCCAAAACGGTCTATCATAACTCCTGCCAGATTATTTGCACATAAGATTTCAACATCCATTTCTTCTCCGTCAAACATGTTGAACATCTTCTTGGCATAGGCAGCCATATCAACCGCCTTGAATTTATATCTTCCTTCACGCTTTGTCTTTTCCACTTTGATATTAAGCATTTTGTCCACACGATAATGCTTTATCATATCAGCATCTGAATCGTAGCCCACCAGATAATAGTTTTCATCATCCCATGAAAGTCCCCAGGGGCTGATCAGATATCTTGCTCCACCTTTTCGCAGTTCCGGCTGTTTCTTTACATTCCATTGGAAATATTGGAATGATATCTTTAAATTCAGTGAAATTGCATTGTGAATCGCATCCACATTTTCCATGATATCATTATTCATGGCTTTGACACGGCCCGCCACATACACCTGACGTTGGAGCTTTGACGCATCGTGCCTGCTTGCCAGCCGCTCTATCTTCTTAATCAGCTCATTGGATTTTTTCTCTGTAATAAATTTTGCCGATGCCACAGAATCCGCCAACAGCTTTAACTCTGCTATTTCAAAATCCCGGTTCACTACCTGATAATGAAATGTTTTTCCATACTGGGTCTTCCTGATTCTTATTCCAAAATCATCCAGCTGGGCAATATCATCATAAAGGCTCTTTCTCTCTGCAGTTACATTATTTGCAGACAATTTGTCTATTATTTCCTGTAATGTGATGTCATGCTCTGCATCTGTATTTTCCAACAATATCTTTGCCAGATATAAAATCTTAAGCTTCTGATTGCTTCTTGCGCCACGCCTCTGTACCTTTTCCTGAATCTGCTTATCATCCGTCATAAAACACCTCCGGCATGCTTTGATATCTGTATTATATCAAAACTTCCAGGAATTTGGCAGTACATAATTCCGGTCTTACTATTTTAGCTGCCAATCTTACAGCTCCAATCCTACAGCTCATATAAAATACAACATCTTCTTTCTACTTTGATGAACCGGCACAGCACATTGCAATAATAACAATCAGTGCAATAACAATAATCAGCAACACCGGTTGTGTAAATAACCACATTATTGCTAAAACGAGAACTGCTCCGCCGACAAATTTTCCGATTACTTCCAATCCGGAAAAATCGCCACCACATGCGGCTATAATTGAACCAATTACAAACATTAAGATACCTGTTAATATATACATACCTACCGCCTCCCTTAATCTGTAAATATAAATTTGTCATCCTTGAATACTTATCTTTCTGCTTCCTTAGGATGACTCCATTATGGCAAATTGTAAGTCCATAAATCCTCTCTTGTGTCTCGAAACTTTGTTCTTTTTATTAATTGATATGAACCAAAAAGGTCAAAAAAGACGCAGGATTTCTCCTGCGTCCTCACACCTATCCGGCAGCTTTAACATACTGCCAAAGCTGCCTGCCGAACTCCGCTGCTATGAATTCGGCAATAATCAAATCACAAGCTGTTAAATTGCTCTGGAGAGAACACATTTGGCTGATACCAAACACAAATATATAGAGCATGGTGCTACTACTTTTGGACAAGTTGTCCAAAGGTTCATTTTTAATTATTTTTTAACTCTCCATACCTTCAATTGTACCATCTGAAAATCTAACCATCTTTTTTTCATCAATGTCGAATAATACTGTGAATTCTTTTTGGAATCCATAACTAGACCAAAGATGTAACATTTCATAATGCTCTTTTGTAAAAATCATGTATCTTTCAACATATAATTTCCCTGTTTTAAAGTCTTTATATCTATAACCGGGAAATTCGTCTTTACAATGTTCATTATCTCCATATCTAATATGTGTTCTATCACTTTCACCACGCAAAGCTTTTAATTTATTGGTGGAAGATGTCTTCCATGTAGAAGATTGAGCTGGGTAGATGCCACCCAGCTCTTTTTATGTTTGAATCGTCAACCTTCAATTCGATTATGTTTTCATCTCCAAACACATTTTTTCATCCAATGCAATGTTATATTAAATGAAAAAATCATTTGATATCATAACAAAAGTTATATTATTCTCTTCTTATATGTGCATATAATCCCAACTATAATGATAGTTATGTAATAAAGAATAGTACGAGCATTTTTAATTTTATCAGCTATCATAATTCTGTATGCCTCCTTCTTCCATGAGATTACAGCAAACGTAGTAGTAATGTCTATCAAAAGGCTTTTACATATTAGATAAAAGCATGTAAAATTTCTTTTACATAGCTTAATTGCGGTCTATTTAGCTTGTTTCCTGACTACTCAGGAAAAATATTTCTACCCTCGCCCCACCTGTATTTTCAGAATTTGAAAGTTTAATACCTCCACCATATTTTTCAGCCACAGTTTTTGCAAAAAATAGTCCCATCCCATAATGGGCTTCGCCATTTCTACTTGTGTCATCCATAAAAAACTGCTCTGTGCCATGCAATAATGCTTCTTTTGTAAATCCTGATCCGCTATCCTCCACAATGAATGTCAGCCGGTCATCCTGCTCCTTTGCGTCAATATAAATGATTCCATTTTCTTTTGTATGCTCCACTGCATTCTGAATCACATTCATTACGGCCCGGAACATTGGATCATAAGCAATCGTTACCTTTTTATCACTTTGTCCCGCCTTCCAATCTATTTTCTGGTGATAGATTTCTACCAGTCCGAGTGCCTGTTCCTTTATATCTGCGAAAAAATCTTCTAACCTCACCGTTGTATAGGTAACATCACTGCAATTCCATGATTTTGTGACATCTATCAACTGTTTTACATAACTTTGTATCTGTGTTGTGCCGTTCAAAACATAAGTGATATTTTTCTTCTGTTCTGTGGTCAGTTCAGTCTCTGAAAGTAGTTCTGCATTTCCCCGTACAATCGTAAGAGGTGTTTTAATATCATGCGCCAAAGCAGACATCTGCTGTTTCTTTTCCTGCTCTGTTTTCCACTGCTTTTCTAAAGATTCTCGCAATGCATCTCGCATATCATCGATTGCCGATAAACAGTCATCAAACTCTTTGATACCGGAACAGGATGTCTCATATTCCAGATTTTGATCCTTTATTTGTCCGATTGCGTCTAATACAGGCTGCATCTGCTTTTTGATTCTTTTTCCAAAACGTATGGACGGAATGATGATAATCGCTACCGCTCCAATCACAGACATAATACTCATCACATTCTGTGGTCCTATAAAATGCTCCCTCAAAAAAGCTGAATGATATTGAGGTGTCAGGCGATATTGCAATACAACATATTCATTTTCCCTTACAATTACTTTATAAAAATATTTCCCGGATGCGTTTCCGTACTTTGCAACATTCCATGCTATCTGTTCGTATTGTTCTGACAGATCTCCACCTATTTTCTCTCCATTCTCTGAAAAGATTACATAATCACAAAGTGCGGGAATCATCTCAGCAGTCACTTTATCTGCACGTAGAATCGTATCATATGCTTCATTAATCTTTTGCTCTGCATAATTTGCCGGATAGATACAGCCCACACTAATCAAAAGGCACAGCAGCAGCCAAGCAACAATCACCAAACCAACTAATGATCCAAGCATGACCAGTACATATCTCATAAAAATCCTGCTGAGTGCATTGCTTCTCTTTACTCTTCCCATTTATATCCAATCCCCCAGACTGTTTTTATCGGCATATAATCATAATCCGCAAATTTTGCTCTTATATTTTTGATATGCGTGATTATAGTACTGTCATTACTCTCATTGTCAAAGCCAAAGACCGCTTCCAATATCTGTTCCTTCGAGAAAACCTGTCCTCTGTTTTTAGCCAGAAATTCACAGATTTCGTACTCTGCTTTCGTAAACGGAAGTTCTTTATCATCCATCAACAGTTTCTTTTGAGACATCTGAATGCAGACTCTCCCTAAAACCATCCGGACAGAATGTTCCCTGTGCTCTCTTCTAAGATGTGCATTGATCCTTGCCCGAAGTTCCATCACTCCAAATGGCTTTGAAATATAATCATCTGCTCCTAAAGAAAGTCCGTTTACCAGACTGTTTTCCTCCGTTTTGGCCGTAAGAAACAAAATCGGACAATCCACAAGTGCCCTGATTCTTTTGCATAATTCGAAGCCATCAATTCCAGGCATCATAATGTCCAGTAAAATCAGGTCATAACGATGTAATTCTTCCATATTAATTTTTAGTGGATTACTTACTTTGGTAACCAGATGTCCATCCTTATTCAAAATGCTTTCTATCATTTCCAGAATTGCCGGTTCATCATCAACTGCCAGTATTTTTGCCATAGTTTCCCTCGATTCTATTCCGATATTCTGTTTCCTTCCCAGTGGTTTACCCACCAAAAATAGTATACCATACTAATCCCTGTAAATATTAAGCAACCTGGTATGAATGACAACCATTCACCTACACTAGTTTCTCCCAATACAGATTGCAGATAAGTATATGGTACTCTACCCGTCCAGCAGACAAATACATATTTCCACACATAATCTCCAAGTCCGGTAAGCATCAATGCACTAATTAGTCCTGATATAATCCCTGCTCCAATGGATACCCCTTTTCCAAACTGAAAAGCCAGAATCAGCTGCCACAGATAAAGTGGAACACTGCTTCCCCACAGCAGCAATGCTGCAAATATACATCCTTTCATGATTTCGATATCGCTTGATGCGATTCTTCCAAATCCAATTCCGAATATGATTGCTGTCAATAGGATAGAGCACAGACACAAAACCAGTAGCATCAACAGTTTCGATAAAAATGCTGCAGGTTTATCTGGTAAAGACAACAGATTTTGAAAATCACCTGCATTTTGTTCCTGTTCCATCACACTTGCTGTAAAAATTCCAATAAGTACCGGAAGTCCTGCTCCTATTGCCTGATAAAATGCAATCACTTTCATATTTTCATTCCATGGTGAAAAAAAGTAATATATTAAAAATATAACGCTGGTTATAATCGGAATCAGTAAGTGTGCCAGAATCACAGATGTTCCTTTCATCTTTCGCAAGTCTGCATTAAGAGATCTTCCAATCATCTTATTTCACCTCTCTTCTCTCAAACCATTTCAAAAACAGAACCGTTACAAAAACAAACCAGATGATTGAGAGACACATTCCCGGAACAATGACTCCCGTATCCAAAAGAGGATTTCCTGCTTCTGCGGCAAGTCCATTTGGTAAAACATGAAGCAACGGGCACATCATTCGCATAGGGATTGCAGAAACAAGTACATACCAGATTCTGGTTTGTGATATTACCACACCGCTGACGGTAATAAACAGGCAGACGAACAGGTTTACAATCATTCCAAATCGTTCACTTAAAAATAAAGCTACCGGAATCTCCCATAACTCAGAAACCGTCAGAAACAATACTGCAATCAACGCTCCTCCAACTGGAACATGTGTCGTTAGAAGAAAGCCTCCAAGCGTTGCTCCTGCAAACACAATCACATTAGAAAACAAAATCATGTACCCAATATAAATAATTTTCCCCAGCAACAATTTTCTTCTGTCTGTGGGAATAGTCATTAAATGATAGTATTTTATCTTTTTCTCCTGCGCCACAGAAAGATAACAAAATAGAGCAATCATCCCCGGCAGCAAAAGTGTATACCACCAGTTCCAAACACTTTCTGCATAAGCATTTGTCATCCCAAGAGTAAATATAAATGCCATGACAAATGTAAGAAGAGGAAATCCCCAGATAAACTTTTTTCGCATGGTTCTTTTGGCTTTTTGATGTTCTGCTTTTATAATATTAACCATGGATTTCACCTGCTTTCCGGTTTTTTCTTACCACATTCATAAACAAATCTTCAAGATTATCTCCCTGCTTTAATGCTCCTTCGTATCCTAAGATTCCACCTGAAATAATCCCGACTTTATCTGCAAGTAACTGTACCTCTGAGAGAATATGACTGGAGAGAATTACAGTGATTCCCTGTTCCGGAAAAGACCGGATCAGCTCTCGTAATTCCTCGATGCCTATTGGATCTAATCCATTCGTAGGTTCATCCAATATCAAAAGTTCCGGTTCTCCAAGCAATGCCATTGCAATGCCTAGTCTTTGCTTCATCCCCAAAGAAAACTGTCCTGCTTTCTTCTTTCCGGTGTTTGTAAGTGATACAATCTGCAAGACCTCATCAATTCTGTTTTCATCTGTACCAAGCAATAATTGTCTTACCTTCAAATTCTCTCTGGCGGAAAGATTTTCATAAATAGGCGGATTTTCAATTAACGCTCCTATTTTTGATAAATCTTTCCTATCCCAAAGTTTTCCATCAAAGTAAATCTTTCCTGCAGTGGGTTTCATCATACCGGTCAACATTTTCAATGTGGTAGATTTACCAGCGCCATTCGGTCCAAGCAGTCCATAAATCTGTCCCTTTTCGATATTAAGTGAAACATTATTTACCGCTTTCTGTTTTCTAAAATATTTACATAGATTTTGTGTCTGTAACATCATTTCCATCTTTACTATCCTTCCTTCTATATTTCATTTCTTACTGAAATATAATCTATCAGGGAAAAATAAAGATTTGATGAAGATTTATTCCCGTATGGAATAAACCATCAATTGAATATCATTATCAGAACTCGGCTTTCCACTGAAATCAGCAAAGCTGTTACAAATACGAAGTCCTAATTTACAGAATATCTCCGTGATTTCATCCAAACTATATAACCTTATAGGATTTCCTTCCTTCGTATATAACCTTACATTGTCTGCTTACAAAACCGAATAATTCTTCCAATGCTTCATCTGGAACAAATATATCTCCAGCTTTTATATCATGAAATCCAACAATATAATTAATACTATTTACATTTGCTGGTTGCACAGCTTTTTCTTTTTGTCTTTTATTAAATATATAAATAGAATCTGTATTATTATAACTCCATTGCCGCATATATGTTCTCGGAACTAAATGCTGCTCTTTAGCTACATCGCTATGTGTATTAGCTTTAGCTATCACTATATTCATTCATTTTACCTCCATCTTATATTTCTATTATGTGTAACGCAAATACAAATAAGCCCCATCAGACAGATTTCTCTATCCAATGGGGCTTCATATATCATATCATCTGATTCCACATCATTATATTATCTTCTTACATCAGACTCCGCACATTTTTAGTACAGCTTTGCACCTGCCGGGATATGGTTATCAACCATAAGAAGATGAAGTTCTTCATCCTCTGAATCCTTAAGATTGTTAACTGCTGAAAGAAGCATACCGCATGACTCAATTCCCATCATCTTACGTGGCGGAAGATTGGTGATAGCGATAAGTGTCTTGCCTACAAGCTCTTCCGGCTCATAGAATGCATGAATTCCGCTTAAGATCGTGCGGTCTGTGCCTGTTCCGTCATCAAGCGTGAACTGTAACAGCTTCTTTGACTTAGGTACGGCTACACACTCCTTAACCTTAACAGCTCTGAAATCTGACTTGCTGAATGTCTCAAAGTCTACCTGCTCCTCAAACAGCGGCTCAACCTTAACCTTAGAAAAATCAATCTTATCATTAGGTGTGAAGAATCCGTTGTTGTCACCTGATGCAGCGCCTTCTGCTTCTGATGCTGCCTTTGCTCCACTGATGCTCTTCATCGTCGGGATTTCACATCAATTTAATTTACATTGACGCTTTTTCCTTTAATAAAGCCTTTTTCGGTGTTCCAACATTATTATAATAACATATTTATGCTGATTACACCACTTGAATTTGTCGTACTCTTGTCGTATGGCACACATTTTGTCGTACTCTCGTCAGTCCATGCCGGACTCTTTCCTAAAATACATCTAAATTGTGTGCTAAATTTTGAATTGCTTCCTGCTTTTTAGTATCGGTAACTTCCGCATAAATATCCATGGTTGTTTCGATATTTGCGTGTCCCATAATAGACTGAATTACCTTTAAGTTTGTTTCATTTTCGCAAAACCTTGAACAAAAGGTATGTCGCAAATGATGACATGAAAAATGTGGTATTATCACAGGCTCTCTGTGCTGTTTTGCAGCTTTTACCACTTCTTCTGCATTGTGTGCTTCATATATACGCTTGATTGCTCTGTTTACAGCTTGCGGATTATGGATATTGCCAAAACGATTCATAAAGATAAATCCTTTCATCCCATCAATCACTGTTTCATTAAATCCATGTTCCTTCTGGTCATCCAATTCCATCTGGAGTGCATCATAAACCGTATCCATCATCGGAATCGTGCGTATACCAGCTTCTGTCTTTGGAAGAGATACAGCAAATGAACATATCGGATGTTCTTTGAACTCTCTACTGTAATAAACCACGCTATGATTGATACTGATCGTCCTTTTTTCTAAATCAATGTCTTCCCATCGGATACCGATTGCTTCTCCTATTCGGCAACCTGTTCCAAGCAGAAACTTAAAAAAAGATGCCCAGTGGTAAAATGTAGGACTTTCATCAATATAGCGTATAAAGGCTCTCTGTTGTTCCACTGTCAAAGCGTGTCTCACACCATGATTTTTCCCCGGTTGCTTTTTAATCTGTGCCATTACTCCATCGCTTGGATTAACACGAATGATGTTATCACGCACAGCAAGCTGAAATGTCGGGTGTAAAACAGTATGAATTGTTTCTAGCGTATTTATCTGCATTTCCTTCTCTTTCAACAAATGCTGATAGAACTGCAATACATCAGAATACTTCACAGCGGCAATTTTCTTCTTGCCAAATCCACCTCGTATAAAGCGATCATACATATATTTATAGTTCCGCATTGTTGTTTCCCTCAACTCTGCCTTTGTCGATATATATCTGTCAAAAACAAAATTGATTGTAGATGTTCCGGCTGCATACGCATCCAACCCATCAAGCTGATCTTTCATCAGTTTAACTTCTCTCTCCCGCAATTCCATGATGTCCTTAGAATAGATGCTCCGGCGCTTTCCTTCCGGATCAACATAAGTATATACATACTTACCATCGCAACTGCGTTGAGTTTCGCCTTTTCTTAATACTCTCCCTTTGTTATCCTTTCTTGATTTCGCCATCTCGTCTCCTCTCTCAAGGAAAGAGATTTTGTACTAGCTACTCAGCCGGTTTATCCATTGCATACTGCATATCAATCCCTCTTTGTAGCACCTGTGTTATGGTCATGTCATGTTTGGACGCATATCCTTTCAGTCTTGCAGCTTCTTCCTCCGTCAGTTTTAATCCGATAAGAGTTTTTTTAGGATTATCCGACTTCGGTCTACCTGTTCTAGCCACAATATACACCTCCATCCATTTCATAATCATTATACTTTCTGTTTAACCAAAAGTCAAGTGAATTTTGGTTAAACCAAAATCTTTTTCCTTGTCGGCAAAATTTATTTCACCCGAAATGACTCAAGATATTGGTCAAACACATCAAGGTCTACTAACACCATTCTGTCTATCTTCAGAATTGCTCCCGCATCTTTGGCAAGAGTCTGAAATTTATTCATACCCATGCTGTACATTTCTGCCCCTTCCTTATATCTGACCAGTCTTTTTTTATTTATTGCCTTTGGCATCCTCTGCATTACTCAAATCCTCCTTAAATTTAACACGCATTTTATCTGCCAATGACAACCTACAATTCACTTGCCGGCTCTCATCGGCAGATAAAAATGCAATACAGGTGGCAGGTCATTACTCTGCCCACATCGGTCTTGCACCGTCATTCAAATTGACCGGACTGCAAATTTCTTTACAATCCGGAAGTATCATTATCACGGATATGCTTCATCGCCCTGTGTTACTGCCACACATTTTGTCAGATCTTCTCGCTCCATACCTTTGCTTCAATGTAATGTTTAAACATTTCCTCACATTCACTCCTATCAAAGAGCAGGTACATCTTGGCGAATCTACCTAGTGGCTCCACATATCCTCACGTCCTGTATGCAAAAAATATTCAGTTGTCAAGGTACAGGGTGCATACGCAGCAATCAGCGAATGGAAAGGGACAATGCTAACCGCCTGTTATGCAACTTCAAAAGCCAATATCTTTGTGATCAGCTTTGTTTCTAATCTGCGACGCAGAGTTTCATCAATGCAGTAATGCACCTGTCCGCTTTCGTCATATAACTTTCTGGTAGACAATTTGATTATGTATCCCTCATAGTGTTTTAACACTGTATTGATGGCACTTACATCGCCCTCTGATGCTGCCTTTATAATATGGAAAGGCAACAAATTTTCCTCATTTCTGCTTTTATACATCTTTTTCATCTGCTATTCCTTCCATGATCTTCTTCAAAATTTCAAGTGAGCGTGTCCTGTGTTCATGAATGGTACTGCGAACCAGATTCATTTCTCTTGCAATATCCGCATCGCTCATTTCCATGAAATATGAAAGTAAAATAACATTCCTTTTTCTTTCTGTAAGTTCCTTCAAAGCTTCAGCAATCAGGGTATTTTTTACTTCAATGTCATAGCCATGCACTTCAAAATGATGATATTCTGTTCCATACTCATCCATAGTAAATAATTTGCTCAACTCCTTTTCCGACAGTTCAGAGAATGTAACTTCGTGTTTCCTGCGATAGTCCATGTGTTTGTAATAATTTACAGCTTCGCCTTTTAATGCCATCTGGCATAACCGGTCAAACTGGTGCCGGATAGTCATTTCATCCTTAGAAGAAGGTTGCCCCATACGAGTTCACCTCCTCCCGTTCCGAATGCCAAGGCTTTTGCCCTTTTTCCCTTCCGGTGTATCTCCCAAATGAAACTGGGAAGATGTTCGGGTGGATTGAAAAATTTTTAGGAAAATTTTTCTGTATATAAAAAACGCCCTTATGGGCATATACCCACAGGACACCGTTTATAGCTGATATTAAATTTTCTCCACATTCTACGAGTGTATATAATACACTTTCAATTGTAGAATTTGCCGCATTACTTAAAATGCGACCTATTTAGCTGTCCTTCCACGCAATGGGCAGGATAATATTTCCCAAATACAAAAATATCCTTTCAACGGTTCAGAATCCATAACTCTCCCAAACACATTCAAAGGATAAAAACATGAGAAAAAACCTTTGAATACTGCGTTTTTTTATATGCAATATCCAAAGTTACTTATTTTATTCAAGTGCATTATATCCCTCTGATATAGTGCGTTATTAGTTCATTTTCTTTTTAAATGGTGAACTATACACTATATACGGAGGTGCATGACATGGCTAAATCTAAGAAAATTGATAAAGACATGGGTTTTCGCCTGAAGAAAGCCAGATTAGACCAAAAGCTGACTTATGATGAATTATCCGAAAAATCCGGTGTTTCATCAAGATATATCAAAGAGATCGAAAATCATGGTAATGTTCCAAGCCTTGAAAAACTCGGTCAGCTCATTCGAGCTTTACACATCTCTGCTGATCCGTTCTTTTATCCGGCAGCTCCAACTGATAATCTGGATTACCAAAGACTGCTGGTCTATCTTTCAGAATGTACAAGCGATCAGATAACCACCATTCTTGCACTTGTAGAAGCCTATCTTCGTACATATAAAACCCATGAAACAGAATAGCAGAAAGATTTTGATTTTCTCTTGATTATTTCTGCATTTTTCTGGATAAAAACAGGGCGGTCAGCTCTCCATAGCCTTCCACCCTGTCATCTTATCTTTTCATAGAAGAAACTATTGATTATATTGGCAACTCACAATCTTTTAGCCAAAATCGCAGTTCCAACCAAAGTACCGATTTGATATTTTCCTTTTACCGAACCTTCTTATGCCTTAATATCAAAACTCGATCTATCAGGTACAGAAATACTCACAGATCCTGCTACAAGGCTTTGTGTCATACTTTTTACATCAGTACCAGTTACGGATAAGGTATAATCACCCGTTTCCTTTCTTTCTGCCGATTTTTCTGCACGTTTCTTTGCAGCTTTTTCTTCCTCTGCTTTTTTAGCAGCTCTTTTTTCTTTTATCTTTTCCTCTTTTTCTCTGTTCTCTTTTGCCTTTCGTTCAGCATTCTCTTTCGCTATTTTCCCATCTGGATCATTTGTACAAGATGCTGTCTCTATAATATTTCCGTTTGCATCAATCATATAACTCTGATTTGTCACAGTGCCCAAACATCCATTAATCGTATCTTTTGTACAATCCGGAATGGCTGCTAAGTTTTCCTCCAAATACTTTGCTTTTTCCGGATCATTCATGCACTTTTGTAAAAATGCACTTGAAACAGATACCGTTGTCGGAATACCCTGCATTGAAGTCAGCCCTATATTCATATAATGGTATTTTCCTTGCAAGTATTTTGAATAATCATTTACATTACTATACCCTGTCTTAATCTGCTCTGTTTTTGTCACACCGGGACGTGATGTTTTTAATTCAACTGTACTTGTTGTCACGTTGCCATCTTTTGTATTTGTACTATCCTTTTCACTATCTGTTTTTTTTACAGTATTCTTATAATTTGAAGCATAATACGATGTGTAACTGCTGTTATTGATACCCGTAATTGCCATAATCCTACCTCCCTGTTATTGAAACTTAAAATAATTTCTATTATATTGAACGACTTGGATATTTAATTTCTCTCAGCCTCAATATGATATGTAATTACTATTTTTATTTGTAAATCATAGTACTAACATCATCAAATCTTAATGCTCATCAATAACTGCTCTCTATTAGGCTGAATCATTGTATATTTCTCCTTAAATGAGGTAATTGCACCATACATTTTCTCAGTTAAATTTTCTGGGATTTCGTCCTTTCCCCTGGTTTTTTGCTCCTCAATGTAAGCCGATGCCAAAGTTGACCTTGTGGTAATTTTTGAAATTTTATTCATTTCTTCACCAATAATTCCACGGGCATGCTGATTGGTTGTCTCCATTGTCACAAAGTCATCCACTGTTTTTTTATATGCAGCATCTAAATTGCTTAACTCTTCATCCTTTGTAAGCTTACGAGGTCCATTTTCATCAGCTACATATATTTCTCTGGTTCCATTTTCATAGCCCTTCACAATTTCATCATATAATTCTGCGTATGCTTTAACATAATTATTTGCCTTGTCAGTAATATTTAAGGCACTTTTTCCTGTATCAACATTTTGATTCTGCTGTGCTGCCTTCTTTTGAATTTCATAACTATAATCAATATCACTGATTTTTTTACTCGCTAACAGTTCCTTTCTTTGAACCACATCATCATATTTTTCCTGTCCACTCTGCTGTATACGATTACGATAATACTCCAATCCCTCATTAGAAATCGAAAGCTTCACTGATTGCCCCACTGTATGTTTTTCGTTTGTCTGACTATTTCCTTTCTGTACTTTATCAGTATTTTTTTCCATTATTGAATTCGTATTATTCATGTAATTAGATATTTTCATATTGTCACCTCAATTTCCATATTTATACAATGTCATTGACGGATAACGTCTGGTGAATGTCAAAGAATTTGATCCTACTGCATAATCATAATAATAATTAAAATTTTCTATATCTATTAACTTACCTGTTGACGGATCAATAATAACTGTCACGGCTTTAAAGTCCTGCCACAAATTATTCTCTTTATATGCCCCAGTGCATCTGCAATGAACACTGTAGAAGTTACTGTTAGAGTAAAAAGTCAATTCTAACGCTGCTCTACTGCCCACATTCATAGCTGGTCTTGTCGACTTCATATAATATATTGCTGCTGGTGCAAGTGCATCATCACCCAAATACGCATAAACATCATCCCTGTCCTTTATAGAGATGTTATATGACTGTGAACCAGCGGAATTAGAACTACTATTTGAATATGAATAGCTTATATCAATCGGGTTTCCATTTACATAATATACAGAACCAGTACTATTAGTTTGGAATACAATTCCTGCTTCTTGACATATCCCAATCACTTTTGCTGAAGTATCGGACGATAGTTCATGTACTTTTGTGAAATTAACCGTATATTCAGATGTCGCAGAATATGTGTTATTTTTGCTTAATACAGCAAAATAATATACCCCCGGCATAATTAATACTTTATCATCTTCATTTCCAACCTTATATATTGCTGCATTACTTCCTGACTTTCCTTTATATACAAGCGAATAATCAGCAGTTGTTGATATAGAGTATTTCATAATATATCCCTTTGTAACAGATACTTTATAATAGTCTATATCAAGTGGACTATCTAATACACCCACAGCACTTGAACCTATTGAGATATTTGTTGCGGTTGATAATGTATCATTCACTTCATAACTAGCATCCTTTGCACTATCAAAAAATGCAAACGTAAAATTTCCTGTACCCTCATATCCGCCTGCTGCAAAATAATATATGCCCGGTTCCAAGACATCTGCATAGTGTTCAGATACTCCTAAGCCTTCAGTAGAACTTCCTCCAACTAAATTCAAAGAATATGTTTCTGTATCTAGGGAAAACATATATAAATCAGCGTCCAGTGTTTCAGCCATCTGTAAAAAGACCGTCACCTTGCTTTTTTCTGTAATTTCAAATCTATACCACCGAAATTCTTTTTCATTTTCTATACTTCCCTGATATGCATTATTATTCTCAACAAGATATGCATAATTAGGATCTGCATTAGATACATCATCATTTTCACTATAAGGCATAATGCTAGATAATGATAAGTCCGTTCCCGTATAGTTTCTTTCCTCAACATTCAGCTCTGTTTCGGGAATTTCAGTTGCAGGAACCTCTTCATCGGATATTTGCAGAAATTCCATCTGTCCATCATTTTCAGATATAATATTTTCTGGTGTTGACTGCAATGTTTCCGCACTGACACTTATTCCATTTGAACATGAAATCATTACTGCCAATGCTAAAATTCCTGATAAAATTTTTTTCTTCATAAATTAACTTCACCTTTCCTTTTTATTTGAATTGCATTATTATCATTAGGCTTTCGCTTCAAAAACTGGTCTTTTCTCCAGATAATCCGGTAGTTCTTTTAATTCAGAATTCATACCATTCTTTACGGCATTATATTCCTTCCAGTAAATGGAATAGAATTCATCTTTTTTTGTAAGTTCTACCGGAGTCATTTCGTATCCCCAGCCGGCACCGGTATTTAACAATACATTCACGCCCTGACTCTGAATTTGAACACCATAACCACCTGATGTTAAAATAGTGAATTTTAATGTTCCGCCTCCTGCCAGTGCAATCTGCTTGTCTGCAAGATTCTGATTTTTTCCCTCTGCCTGTTCCAAAAAATCCAGTAAGGTTAATTCTCCGATCCCTTTACATTTTGGATTGGCATTTTGATTTGCTGGTTTACTGTGTTTACATCTGTTACTGTCTTCATAGCTAGTGTACTGTATCATTGACTTTCAGCTAAATAACGCAGGATAAATTTTCAGTCTGCAAGGCGGAGGAATGAGGCGTAGCGGTGGCTACGTCGATTGACGACAACGCAGCAGATGAAAACTTATACAAGTTATTTGGCGAAATGTCAGTGATACAGTACACTAGTCTCCAAACCCTTTTTCAACATTAAACGCCAAACATATGCTGCAATTTGTCCAGCATATTATTTACTCTGCCTTCAACAGCTTCTGGCTGATTCCTTAATTCATACCTGCTTCCATAGTAATCATTTAAACGGTCTTTCATCTCATTACAAAATAATTTTTGATCTGTTTTACCATTTAAAAACTGATTGCAGATACCACTTATCTCTTTCTTCTCATTTGTATAAAAAGCTGTCTCATCTGAGATTATTTCTGACTTGTACTTATAAGATTCTGTTTTGCTTCCAATTCCAACAACCATGTAATCTGGTGTCATTTTCTCCATGATAGAATTACGTGCCGAATCATTAAAATGAACATATTCGTCAATCATGTCTGAAAAACCTGCTTGTAATTGCTCTGGAACATACATTTCATTTACTTTTCTTAGCCCCGCTTCACTTGCACTTAACAAAAATACAGATTCATAGGAAGTTCCTCTATATCCCTCCTGAGCATTCAAAAAATCTACATCTGCTGTCATTGCATTAATCTTCTCTTTTAAATCTTTCATTTCATCTTCTGTCAAATATTCAGAAGCATTTTCGTCCAGCCATTTTTCAAAAACCTCTGACTGATTTTCCGAACAGCCTTCAAACGCACTTTGTTCTCCAGAAATGGAAGTTGCTTTCAAATCTAATTTGAATAAATTTTCACATTTATATTCTGCTGGTATCTCTCTTATTGCTCCATTAATAGATGAAAAATGCATTGTATGAAAATCCGATACCTTATTACGAGCAGTCTCAACTAACTTTCTTGCTGAATCACTGATTTTCACATCATCCTCCGAAATAATATTCTGAGGAACAGTTGTTTTCTTCTCAACCTTATTTTTTATCATCTCTGGATTATTAATATACCTATTTCCTTGAACTTTCATAGCAACCTCCCTAAGTTAGTCCACACTTTCTATACTTCTTTATCTATCTTGCTCGATGTCAAAGAAGAATCCGTCTTAGAGTAAAATCAATCAAAACATAACACCTTAAAAGCCTGTTATACAGAACCAGATCAACATAAAAATTTTTGTCATTAAATGTAAATCTCTTTTGCCGCTGTTCAAAGAGAAAGCCCTTTCCTAATTCAAGAAGGAATTTCTGCATTTTTCCTATTACGGCTGATTCCAAATCACTTTCATGGTATGATGCTTTATCCTCCAGTCCTGCAAATTCCAATACATATGGCGTATGTAAAATATCTTCCGGTTTCTGCGGAATAGCTCCTTCATTTGCCAAACGCATCACATCATTTTTATCCCTGCTCAATGCAAGTCTTTCATATAAACTGGAATGGAATTGTCTTTTCAGGGTACTTACATTCCAGTTAGACCGTATTGCTTCCTTCTCATAGAAATCTCTTTCATCCTTATCTTCTATACGCATAAGTATCTGATAATGTGTCCAGCTCAGCTTAAATGGTATTTTTTTGTATGCCGTTTCTAATTGTCCAATTCCTGATTGGACAATTCCAAAAGCCTGTTCAAATTGTCCAATTCCCGATTGGATAATTTCATCTTCTCTATCTTTGTAAGCCATGTAAAATTGCCGCATTCCTGCAACATTGCTTCTTGAAAAACCTCTGCCATATTCTTCTGTCAAATATGATGACAAAGAATCCAAGACTTTTGCTCCATATTTTGCTCTTTCTGAACCCTGCTGTTCCTGCTCGATAATATATCTTCCAAGCAGAAAACTGGTAAGAACTGTAATTGCATTTGCCATTTGTCCCATATTACTTCTGGCACTGTCAATCAGCTTTTTTGATTTATCAAATAAATTTTGAAATTCGTTACTTTCTATTATTTCTAATTTTTCATTTTTCACACTAGAACCTCCAAACTGTCTATAACTGTCAGGTATTTTCTAAAATAGAAACATTCATTTTTCATCTGATATCATGACTCATACCGAAATTATACCTTACCCCATGATTTTTCTCAATCAATTTTATATGTCAAAAATTTGCCAAATTAAAAAAGCAGGTGGCCAGCCATTGCAACTGACTACCCACTCGATACCGCTATTCTTCTACCGCTTCTAATGAATTTTCCGCAAATTCCTTATCTGTCATGCCATCCAACTTTCTCAACACCTGCCTAGAAAGATCTTCCATATCGCTGTCCTTTATGTACGGCATTATCCGTCTGATTTCTTCCATCATCTTCATTCTGTTCTGTGTCTCAAAAACACACATGAAATTGATTTCTTCTACTGTGAATTTATTCATCAACCTACATCTCCCTATGCGAATTTTTTGATTTTTCCTGTTCCTTCGTATCCTTATTGTTTCCCTGTGTTGCTTCCTTCTGCTTGGCTGCCAGTCGCTCCTTTAAGGAAGAACGTGCCTGTGGCTTTTCCTGCTGTTCTTTCTTTTCTTCCTCACGATTGAATTTTTCCACGCCATTGTTGAGTCTCTCATCAATCATGTTATAATTCTGTTCCTCCAGTTCCTCGATCTTAGCAAGCGGCTTGTATTCTGCCAATTTCACAAGCAGTTCCTTTGCCTGTCTCTCACTGTCCTCGTCTATCCCCTCGTCAATAGATGCCTGTAAGAAAATACTTAGAGGTTTCACATTTCCAGTTCTTATATCATCAGCAATCATTTGTATCTGTGATTCTCTGTCTGATACCGAATCTCTATATCCATATGTATCAATCTCATAAGATAACTGGTCAAGTTCTGCCGCAAGTGTCTGTATCTTCTGCTCTTTTGTCTCCATATCAATCACATCTTTCTCCGGATATGCCGCAATCAGCTTTTTAATTGCGTCCTGCACCTTTGGTGTATCACGAAGCTCCGGTATATAATTCAGGAAATCCACATCAATTCTCTTGCCGCTTACAATGTCTGCCTGCTCATCTTCCCATTCTTCAGTCCCCTCGATGTGCATATTTACACCAATAGAAGGAATCCCATGCATACGGGAAGGATCAATGGCATTGTAAAGTTTCATAGCTTCCTCTATCGTTTCAATGCCCTCATGGTATTCACCCATATTATGAAATTCCCCACACTCCGCAACGGTAAATGTGATATGGACTGTCTCTGGTTCAATTACAGGCTCTTTTTCCAGTTCAGAAAGCACTTTTTCTTCTGATACAAGTGCGTTTTGTTCCTGCACCAATTCTCTCCCCTGCGTGACAAGCTGATTGTTGATCTGCTCCTGCTGTGCCTTCTCCTGCAGGTAAGTTTCCACCTCCGGAAGATAAGTCTCCAATGTTCCGGTTCTGCTCTCTGTAATCGGGTTAATATCCACCTGAATACCAGCGATATAAATGCTGTCCTCATGTAGCATATTGAAAAGGTCATCTTCTCTGGTTGAGCCTGTGTATTCCACAACTACATCCAAATCCGAATTTTCCTGCTCAATACCTCTGCATCGGCTTCCGGATACCACCACATCAACAATCTGTGCATCCAGTCCATACTCGTCTATCTGCGACTGTACATAGGCATATACCGTTTTTTCTATATCGACCGCACTCTGTCCGTCCAGACTATGAAACAGTTCTTCCGTCTTTGCCCGGAAATCTGCAACCACATCCGGATTGTTCTCTCTAAATTCTGCCTGCTTTGCTTCTAAATCTGCCTGTTCCACTTCCTCGGCTTTCTCCGAAAGTTCCACAAAATCAACAATCTCTGCTTCGGAACCTGCATACACTTCACCCTGCAAATATTCGTCACGATAATACTGCTCTGTGACTGATGAAAAGCGTGGTTCTTTCAGATCTGCAATTACCATATCCATTGCTCTTTGAATCGTAATATCCGGATTGTCATAAACACCGCCATCTAGCAAGTGATACTGTTCATTCAGAATGGAGTAATCGTATCCTTCATCACATTCATGCATAAGGATATAACGGTCTGCGATATGTACCGCAAGCTCTGTCTGTATTTCGTTCTCCTTGCCTTCCAATGTCAGCATAAATTTCGGCAGTTCCGTAAATCCAAAAGAATCTACAAAGTGTGCGCTGTTTTCCCCGTTCTCGTGCAATACCACAATATCGCTGACCGACAGGGAATGTGCCTTGTAATCTGCCGGATGGTCGATATTGAACTTTGTATAGATTGCTTCCAGTGTTTCCGATTGCGTCTGTCCCTGCAATTCTGACAATTCGC
This sequence comes from [Bacteroides] pectinophilus, assembly GCA_025146925.1. NCBI lineage: Bacteria > Bacillati > Bacillota > Clostridia > Eubacteriales > [Bacteroides] pectinophilus. The sequence continues at coordinate 2,422,042 of CP102260.1, forward strand.
CCAAATACACCAGTTTATAATTTTCCGGCAATACCGCATCAAAATTGTCTTTGGTTATTCCCATACGCTTCAGGCTTTCCGTTCCCTCAAAACGTAACTTGTCCAGTTCGGGATTATCCTTTAACTGGTAAATACCGTATTTATCGGTATTTCCATATAAAAGTAGTGCTTCCCTGTTGGAATTACTCTCTGTAAGTTCTTCCTGCATCATGAGAAGTTTCCGTTCATTCTGCCAGTCCCCTTTTTCTATTCCGCACATTCCATCATGCTCTAAAATCTGTTTTCTATCAGCTACAGTACTCTCGGAACCATCCGTATGCAAAAGATACACAGGCAAGTCATGGTCAAATAGTTCCAATGCCCTTTCCTGTGTTAGTGGAAGCATTTCAATCCATGTATAGCCATACTCCTGCATTTCAGATATTCCGACCATGCTATCCGGCAGTGCGTCGATTTCTGCCTGTGCATCAAACATTGCTAATGCAACATCCTGATTTCCATCCACTTCCTGTGCGTAGATATGTTCTGCAAGCTCCCTTGTTTTCTCCACATTACTCAGCTTATAAGCATAATTTACAATCAGATTTCTTTCATCATCGGAAAAGGCAGGCTGTCCATGCTCCAACCGGTTAATGATATGCTCTGCCTGTTGAATGACAGACAATTTCTCCGCATCCGTCAGACCTGCATCAAAATCGTATTCATAATCCCAAAAGTCCGGCATATTTCCGTTTAATTCCTTACTACTGGACGCAAGTAACGTGATTTCCGCTCCCTGTTTTTCCATATATGAAAGGTAATTGCCATCCCATTCTTTTTCATCAAGAGAAGCCATATCTTTGAGCATTTTTCTGACATCATCCCTCAACATATTTGTGATTTTCAAAACCTCCCATTCGCTTTCAAAAATGGAAGCGAACTTAACAACCACATCATCGGCATTGATCGGCTCCATTGCCTTATCATAGACCGCCTTTCTCTCCTTCATATCAATCAGCTCATCTGTATCTGTGTTATAACGCACATCCAGATGATACTCTCCGTACTCTCTGGAATCCTGATTGCCGATTTCCGTTGTCCATGCACCCCTGCTTTCCAAATATGCCTGTATGCTCAACTTGTCATCGTCTGTCATTTCTGACAATGCCTGCATCAGTTCCGGTCTGTCCATGCCATATACATCAAGCAGACTGAACTCTGAAAGGTCAGTATTCTGTATGAGGAGAATACTTTCCTTTGTCTGTTCCTGTGATACTTCCCTGTTCCTTTGTAATTCCTGTAATTGTTCCTCTATCCCGGTAATCAACTCCGAAGCTGTCCTCCGTATCGTATCCATGGAAGCTCTCAGTTCCTTGGTATCTCTGCCACTGCTCCATCCGGCAATATATCCAAAGGAATAATCGGAAGTGTCCACTCCAAAATGCTGACATACTGTATAAGCTATGCTCTCAGCTTCCACTTCTTTGGTATTGCGGTCTTTTTTCATCTGCTCATCCTGCTCCACTTCCTTGCTATGCAGCTTGGAGTGAGCCACCTCATGGATCATGGTCTTTAAGGTCTGGCCCTCGCTCATGTTTTCCTGCACCGCAATCCGCTTTGCTTCCCTGTCATAGTAGCCTTTGGAATCTCCGGCTATCTCCTCCAGTTCAATCGGTACTGGTGAAATGGCTTCTACTGCACGAATCATATCCTGATACCCTTCCACATCTGAAAGAAGCTCCTTTGCCGCAAGTTCCGGTATCGGCTTTCCGTCTGTCTGCGCCACATCAAAAACGGATACTGCCCGGAATGCCGGAATTGTTATCTCGACTTCTTCTTTCTGCGGATTTCCGTCCTTATCAAGTAAAAGTTCTTGTGTGACCGGATCAATCTTGTCCCTCTCCTCTTTGATTTTATAGGGTGCCGGGGCAAGGATACGAATACCCTTTTCCCCCTTCTTAACGTGCCTGTCAAAATTCTTCTGCCAAGCCTTGAATCCGGCCACTAACGTAGCGTCTGGCTTTTGCATCGCAATTAACATAATATTGTTAAAGCTGTAATTATGGAATTTTGACATGGTATTCAGATAAGTCTTGTACTTCTCGCTTTCAAAAAGCTCCTTGATACCCTGCTCTAGCTTCTCCGTTATTTCCTGTACTTTCTGTTTTTCTGTTTTAGATTCTGCCATAGTATTTCCTCCATCTGCTTATTTTTTGCATGACAAAAGGCAGCCATTATTGACTGCCTTTGCATAACTACGATATTCACTTATAAACCTTTATCATTACTGCCCGTATTCGTTTTGATTTCTGCAATGTACTCCTGTCTCCTTTCTGCACCTGTCACTGTAAATGTTTTTACAAATAAAAAAGACAACCAAGATTTTGTTTCTTAATTGCCTGTTTCTATGCTATTAAATTTTTATTGAACCGATAACCAACTCCCCAAACAGTCTGTATATAGCTTGGCTTGCTAGGATTATCCTCTATCTTCTCCCGAATATTCCGGATATGGCTCATGACGATGTTGTAATCGCCGGAATAGGATTCTTTCCACACAATGTCATAAATCTGTTCCTTACTGAACACTATTCCCGGATGCTTTGCAAAAAGCTTCAAGATTTCAAACTCGGTATATGTAAGCTCTATCTCCTGATTTTCCCGAATGATTACCCGTTGAACCTCATCTATCATAAGACCTTTGAAATTCAACAGATGCTCGTTCATACCTGACATCTGAATGACTTCTTCCTGTTCCTGAAAAATATCTGTTCTGCAATGAACTGTTGGATAAATTAACCCGCATTATTCCACCCTCTCCTGTAAATTACCTAATCTGTTCAGCACTTCATACATCCGGCCATTGCCAAATATATAATTTTGCAAAACAAGCGGCTTCCCCACCTGCCTGCTTTCCCGGTACAGCTTCATATAAGCATCCTTCGCTTGATAAAAGCTGTCTTCCAATTCTTCCATCTCTTTTGTTGGCATTTCAAAAATTTTCCCCTGAATGACCTGCCCCTGGGCTGCTATTCTTGCACAGGATTTCTGCCATGCCGCTTCCTGCTCAAATTGTATATCCAGCCACTCTATCTCATCTTCTTTTGTCAGCGGCGTCCCATCTACCTTATAATACTGTTCATTTTCATAGCGCTGTTCAATTTCAGAATACAGCCTTGCATAACTCAATCCGCAGGCATTTACAACATCAGTATAGTCATACTGCCCTTTTTCTTCCCTAATTTCTTTTAATATTCCGGCTCTCATATCGCTGAACGATGTAACCGAATGCACAACTGTATGCTTAATTTTATCCATTAAATTTTCCCTGTTTTTCGATAATTGAGAAACCTCTAAAATATCCTTATGAAACACTTTCTGGTCTTCATTTTGGCTTTCCTGTTTTCCCAAATATTCCCTATCAAACTTGAAAAAATCCGGCAGATGAATAGGATGACTTAAAAATGTAATTGACATATCTCTTTCTCCTTACTTAAAAGCACTATCCGTAACCGCTTCCGTCATAGCATTTGCTTCATAAGCATTAGACGCTTTTGACAACAGCCTTTCATTGTTCCACGACCGTAATAATCGGCTTCTTTCCTGTTCCTGCTTTGCAATCTTTTCATTCAACATTTCCTGCTGCTGTTTTTTAACCTGCGCCCGTTTTTCCAGATATTCTTCCAAAAGCTCTTTTTGTCTATCTTTCTTGTTGCTTGTCTTTTTATAAAAACTGTTTTGTGAACGAGCATAAAATTCCGATTGATTATTAACACCAGACCATGAATCGCCCCTATAATCTTTAGCAGTAGCTCCTACAGTGAGCACCATAGAAGCTTCCAACGGTGCAAAGGACGAAGTTAAGTCACGTTTAAGTGCTGATAATATCTTTTCCCTGTACTCCGGATCATCTTTCATATTCTTAAATGCTTCCTCTGATATGTTGATAGCCACATTGGTTATAGTTCTATTTCTGGGTATCTTATCAATTTCAGCATAAAATTCCTTTTTGAAAATCGCCATTTCTTCCGCTTCTGATAATTCCTTTGTATTGCCCGTTTCTCCCGTGCTGTTTACGCTCTTTGTACTTTTCGTTGTTGCAACATTGTTCTGATAATAACTCTGTCCTACTCCACTAATAGCCATTTTTAATCCTCCTTTATCAGCACTTTTTCATAATATCCGATAGTATGCTTGTTGCTGTTCCTTGTTTGTAATTTATACTTTTAAAGGCTACCAAAAACTTCTCTTTAGCCTGCTCCATTATTGATACTGCGGTTTTCTGATATTTTGTATCAAACATTTGAGCCTTATCTTGTGTTTTTACTTCATTTTGAGGGCTATTTCTACGGAAATACCATGAACTGTCTGCGTTTTCAAATGCTTTATTGGTTTGTTGACAGGTAATATATCCTTCTAAATTTGCCAGACGCATTTTAAAGGCTTCGTCCAATCCGGCTAAATCTTCGTCAAGTGTCAATGACTTTTTCCCCGTAAGTTCGTAGGAAACTTCACGATCTCCATTTTCATGTTCTTTTACGATTTCATTATAACGGGTTTCATATGTATCCATTATAGATTTCATCACATCTTCAACATTATAATTCCTGTCTTTTAATGTTAGGCTGCTAATATCCCGCATTGCGGTATAGTGTTCCCAAGCAACCTCATTTGTATTTTGTATTGTCAGTTCCCTGACATTGGTATAATCCGAATCAGGTTCAAATTTGCTTGCCATTTCCCGCAGCATATTTCTTCCTGCATCAGAAATAGAAAGATTTGCCGACTGCTTCACCATCTTTGAGATTGCTTCCCTAACAGTTGCTTCTCCCCGTATATAATTTGTAGTCGTTCCCAAATAATCATAATTATGTCCGACTCCATTAATAGCCATTTCCTAATTCTCCATTGTCATCAATTTTTTATATTGCCGCCCCTGCCCCCTTGCAATAAGTCCGGGCAGTCCGCAAAAGCAAAGGTTTATGCGCCTTGCGGAATATGAACAATTTCTCCTTATGCCTTTATATCAAAACTTGCCCCTGTCGGCGCAGATGTACCAGAAACCGCAGCTAAGAGGTTCTGCTTAACACTTTTTACATCAGTGCCAGTAGCTGATATTGTAAACGTTTCATCTTCTGTCAGCTTCTCCAACTGCGCCTTTTTCTCTGCCCGTCTCTTAGCTGCCTTTTCTTCTGAGATTTTTCTTTCCTCACGCTTTTTCTATAATCTTTCTTTTTGTTTCTTTTCCGCATTCAATGTAGTTGAATTTTGTTTTGAACCACTGGTTCTTGTCATACCTCCGCAAGTAACAGAAGCATTCCCATCGGCATCTATTACAGTTGTAACACCATGTATCACTGCATTATCAGCTTTGGCTTGTGCAAACATTCTATTCTGTCCCGGTACTGCACCAGTTAAATTAAACTCTACTTTCTTGGCAAATTCCGGATCATTTGCCATTTTCTTTAGACATTCGCTAGAAAGATTTATTACCACTTTATTTTCATTTCCACTCATAAGACTGCTACCCGTATTAAAAGTAATCTCCGGGAACTTTTTACACAGTTTCTCATAATATTCCTGCACTTTGTCCTTGCTGTTTGTCTTTACCTCCGTTGCTACATTAGTGTTTCACACTCTTCTACTTCGAGAATTAATTGCTTTTTCATATCCTGTCATAAAACTCGCTATATTAAACAATTCCACCGTGCTTATATTGCTGTTCCCGAAGCTTATCCAACGATTTTGCTCCATCCGGGCTATACAAATCCAATAATTCCAAAAAATTACCAGACTCCTTACACCCATTCAATATCATACGCATACTATCCGCATCTTTACCGAATAACATACCCAACAGACTCATATCATACTGATTTTGACTATCACTTAATACTCCCTGCTGATGTAAATCCTCCATAAAACCATAAGAACGAACCTCGGAACCTATTCGCATCGCCACATTATATAAATCTGGATCAACAGTATGAAGATAATTTAGGTAGCGTGTCTCAATATTTCTATTGGGCGTGCCACTCATCATCCAATTTGCTATATCTTCCAAAGATGCACCTATGGCAGCATCATCAATCAAATGCATCTGCCATCTTCCGCTTTCAGTCTTTGTAAAGGTATATTTTCCATCTTCCGAATACAATGTATTTGACCATGAGTTTTTTGGAGCCGCCTGGTCTCTGACAAGCACTTCAAATGCATCCATTGCAACTCTGTCTGGGATACACTTTTTCTCATCTGTTGGTAATTCCATTTTCCCCAATGCTACTGCAGTTTGCACTAGTTCATAATCCGATATGTTTTCTCCATGATAAAAATAAGAATTTTGTTCTTTCAATTTATCAAATGATGCCGGTAGTTTTACTTCTGCCAACTGTTCTTTGGAAACCTCAGTCCAATCTTCTTTTTTCTTACTACCTGCGGTCTGCATCTGCACTCTCGAACCATTTGTAATCTTTGTACCATATTTTGCATTTACCATATGTTCTGTTATTGTCACATGTGCAAACTGAAATAAACTCCTTTGGTTTCTTGTATTTCCGTAACCTTCAACTTTCACAGCATATGGAAATGATGACTTCGTATTCAAAACAGAGTAAGTACCTGTATAAAATGTATTTGCCGCTTGTATTCTCATAATATAACCTCCAATCCAAACAGAAACAGCGTCTATTTTCACATTCAATCCCTTGAAACAGACGCCATCCTTAGCTCATAATATTTATCGACATTTATTCATTTTTCTTTACAGAATGGAACGAAACCTGAAATTTGGGCGTGCCTCTTACTATATCTGTAACCCTATAAGTTTTCGATACTCCTTTGCATTTTCACAATCTGATACAATTCCTGATTGCGCATCCAAGCAAAACGGTAACATCTGCCAATCCTCATTGCCACATGCTCCTACCAATAACAATTGTCTGCCATAAATGATCTCCATCTTTGCACGATAAAGGGCAGCCACTACGGACTGCCCTTACATAAACTGCTATAACACTTTTCAATATTCCCAACCCGAATAGTGCTGACAGGTTGGGAATAAAGTTGGGAATAAAACTTTTTTATAAAATCTGATCTTTCCCCTTTGCCTTATCCACTGCATCCCTTCCTGCAGGTGTCCCGGACACCCTTGCCTTCATTGCTGCGAGTTTTTCTTGCAATGAAGTCCGTTCTGCAGGTCGGTCTGCAAGTCTGCGTTCTCCTTCTGGTGCTGCTTTTTCCAAATTGCTCTGCTTGATTGGCATATCCGCAACCACTTCCTCCCGGTTATCCACTTTTTTCACATCTTCATGTGGTTTTTCTGGTTCCGTGGCTTCGTCATCCATGCCAATCGCATCATCGCCCTTTTCATCCATGTTAAGCAAGGCATTAAGTTCTGCAAGACGTTCCAGTTTCTCGGAAAGCTCCGCTTCCTGCGGAAACGGCTTGTCTACTTCTGCTTTTGCTGTTTCAAGCTGATGTTCCACATTGGAAAGTTTCGTCTGTGCTTCCTCAAGCTGTATTGGCATGGCTTCCAGTGCATTGTTGATACGGGTGATATTGCCGAGCGGATCAGTGCCGACTTCCATCGGATGGCTCATGGCTCCTTTGACATTCATCACAAACTTATTGTTAAAAGAATCAAAAGTTACATTCAGCTTAAATCCAAGATATTCCCCTACATCCGCACTAGCATTGATGCCTTTGATTTCCTTACACATGGCTATGATCGCAGTTCCAGCTTCCTTCTTATCGGTGTATGGCTTTCCGCCCACCTGCATAAAGAACTGCTCCTTATCCTCCGGCTTATTTTTCGCATATTTTTCCATATCAGCAGTAAAGCCTTCGATACGCTCCTTGAAAATGGCGATCTGATGCGGATAATGTTGTGTGATGTTATCCTCCAGCCTGTACTTCTGACTGGTATGGTTTGCCTTCATCAGTTTCAGCTTCGATACCTGAATATCGAGATCCATTTTTTCTTTTATGTAGGGATTACCTGTGGCAAGTGCCTTGACTTCTGCATAGGAAAGTGCCGCTTCGTCCACATCCTCACAGCTTCGCACCGGGGATTTGCTGGTCATGATCTGTCCGATGAATTTCTGTTTATTCTCGATGAGCTGCCACGAATAACTGTCAAACGTACCTTCCGTAACATAACGAAATATCTTGACCTTATCATTCTGGTTGCCCTGTCGTAAAATACGACCTTCCTGCTGTTCAATATCAGAAGGACGCCAAGGCACATCCAGATGATGCAGTGCAATCAATCTGTCCTGCACATTCGTACCGGCTCCCATTTTTGCTGTGGAACCTAATAAAAAACGAACCTGTCCGCTTCTTACTTTTGCAAACAGCTCCGCTTTTCTAAGTTCTGTATTGGCATCATGGATAAATGCGATCTCCTGCTCCGGCACTCCCTTTTCCATGAGCTTGTTTTTTATATCCTCATACACATTGAAAGTGCCATCACCCTTCGGTGTCGATAAATCACAGAAAATCAACTGTGCCGACTTCTGCTCTTTGGTGTTCTCCCATATCTCATAGGCTTTCTCCACACAGGTTGCCGCTTTAGAATTTTCCTCATCCGGAAGCATATCGTTGAGTAATCTCTGATCAAGTGCCAGCTTTCTTCCGTCATTGGTAATCTTTAACATGTTGTCCTCGTAAGGCTGTACCTGCCTGTCCCGGACTGCTTCGGCACGTTCCGCAAGTGACGCTACCATGTCTTTCTGGAACTCACTCGGCTTTAGAACCACATTTTCATATTCTGCTTCCGGCACAGGAAGTTTTAACATATCCGGTGTCTGAATGTCCGCACTCTCCTTGAAAAGTGCAATCAGCTCCGGCAGATTGAAAAACTTCGCAAATCTTGTCTTTGCCCGGTATCCGGTTCCTTCCGGTGCAAGCTCTATGGCTGTCTGTGTTTCTCCAAAAGAAGCCGCCCATGCGTCAAAATGTCCCAGTCCCAGCTTTTGGAGCGTTCCATACTGAAGATAACGCATATTCGTATAAAGCTCCGTCATGCTGTTGGAAATCGGTGTTCCAGTCGCAAAGGTCACACCCTTGCCGCCTGTGATCTCATCAAGATACTGACACTTGGCAAACATATCCGAGGACTTCTGTGCTTCCGTCTGTGCGATACCTGCCACATTCCTCATTTTTGTGTAGAGGAACAAATTTTTATAATTGTGCGATTCATCCACAAACAGCCTGTCTACCCCCAACTGCTCAAAGGTCACGACATTATCCTTACGGCTCTGGTCGTTTAACTTATCAAGACGCACCTGCAATGCTTTCCTTGATTTTTCCATCTGCTTAATAGTATAACGCTCCCCGTTATCTTTTTTTGCCTGTTCAATGGCAAGCTCAATCTCATCAATCTGTCTTTCGATTGTAGCCGCCTGTCTTTCCTGTGATAACGGGATTTTTTCAAACTGACTATGCCCGATGATTACAGCATCATAATCACCTGTCGCAATACGGGAACAGAACTTTTTTCGGTTGGCAGGTTCAAAATCTTTTTTCGTTGCTGCAAGGATATTTGCTCCGGGATATAACCGAAGGAAATCACTTGCCCATTGTTCAGTCAGGTGGTTCGGCACTACAAATAATGACTTCTGGCATAGTCCCAGACGCTTGCTTTCCATTGCCGCTGCTGTCATTTCAAAGGTCTTTCCGGCACCGACGCAATGCGCAAGCAGGGTATTATCTCCATACAGTACATGGGCAACCGCATTTTTCTGATGCGGCTTTAATTCAATATCCGGTGTCATGCCTGGAAATTTCAGATGCGAACCGTCATATTCTCTTGGTCTGGTGGAATTGAAAAGCTCATTATATTTTGCCACAAGTGTCTGCCTGCGTTCCGGATCACGGAATACCCAGTCCTTAAATGCCTCCCTTATTGCTTCCTGCTTCTGGCTTGCAATCATGGTTTCCTTTTTATTGAGGACTCTCTTTTCCTTTCCATCCTCCTCAATGGTGTCATATACTCTCGTATCTTTGAGGTTCAGGGAATCTTCCAGTATCTTATAGGCATTTACCCGGCTTGTACCGTATGTCATGTTGACAAGCGTATTGCCATAGTCCGCATTTTTGCCCTTTACATTCCACTCTCCGGTTACACCCGAAAACTGCACACCTATCGTATCCCTGCGGAATAAATGTTCCGGTGTCTGGAAAATATCACGCATAAAATCATTGATATACTTTGGTTCAATCCATGTGGCACCGATACGTACCTCAATCTCCGATGCGTCCAGCTCCCTCGGCTGTACCTGCGTAAGAGCCTGCACATTTGGAGCATATTCCGGATGATTTTCCGCATAAGTTGCTGCTATGGCAAGTTTCTCTCGCACATTACCACTTAGATACTGGTCTGCTGTCTCCCAGACATCGGTAAGCGGGTTCTGAAAAATGACACCACGAAGCTCCTCAGTAAGTGTATCCTTATCTTTTCCGGTAAGCTCTCCCATAAAATCAAGGTCGATTTTAGCTTTCTCTGCTAAAGATACTGCCAGCGCTTCACTTGCAGTATCCACGCTTGTGACAACCTCTGCCCTTTTAATGGTACGCTTCGTGAACATATCCGCCTTGCCTTTGAAATTGCCCTCATCATCAAGTTTTTCCAAAGAACACAACAGGCAATAACTGCTGTCCTGATTAAAGGCTCTCTTATTCGTCTGTGAATTGATCAGACCATATTTCTTAGAGAAATTATCATACAGGCTATTAAGTTCTGCCTGCTTTTCCTTGATTGTTACATCGGAGTATTCCTCAAGCTGCATATCAATCAGTTCCTGCGTACAGTTACGGATTGCCACCATGCCCTTGATACGCTCTTTTGCGGTGTCCGATACTTCCACAGGCTTCATCACAGAGTTTTCACGGTAATATACCTCGTTATCGACTACGGTATAGCTGAAATTCTTGACGAACGGATCAGCAGGAATACTCTGCCTGCTCATGTCATCCGCAAGCTCCTCATCCAGATCAATCGTATCAATCTGTCCTGTAATGTTTTGAAGTGCTTTCGCTAACTGCTCCTCAAATGGTCTGCTGTCATCTGCCCTGCAGGTGCTTTCCATGCCATAAGGACCGGATACCATTTCCATCTTTCCTACGATCTGCTCCGGGTGCTCTGCAAAGTAAGCGTTCATTGCAATGCCATCTGCATCCTCTCCCAGATGTACCCAGTCCGGCTCACGCTCCACCATGCGGTCACGCTTCTGGAAAAATAAAATATCCGAAGTGACCTCGGTTCCTGCATTTGCCTTAAATGCGGTATTCGGAAGTCTGACTGCACCAAGCAGGTCTGCTCTTTGTGCAAGGTATCTTCTGACTTCCGGACTTGCCTTGTCCATGGTTCCCTTGCTTGTGATAAAAGCAACCACCCCACCGGGACGCACTTTATCCAACGTCTTTGCAAAGAAATAATCATGGATCAGGAAATTATTTTTATCATACTGCTTATCTGCCACCTTATACTGACCAAAAGGCACATTTCCGATTGCCACATCAAAGAAATCATTCGGATAATCGGTCTTTTCAAAACCTTTGATCTGCACATCTGCCTGCGGATAAAGCTGTTTTGCAATGCGTCCTGTGATACTGTCAAGCTCTACTCCGTAAAGCCTGCTTTCTATCATGGAATCCGGCATCATACCAAAAAAGTTGCCGATGCCCATGGAAGGCTCCAGTACATTTCCTTTGGAAAATCCCATTTTCTCCAATGTTTCGTACATCTGGCGGATAATGACCGGACTTGTGTAATGGGCATTCAAGGTACTCTCCCTTGCCATGCGGTACTCCTCCGGCGATAACAGTTCCTTTAACTGGTGATATTCTGCTGACCAGTTTGATTTGCTCTCGTCAAACGCATCGGCAAGACCACCCCAGCCGACATACTGGGATAAAATCTGCTGTTCTTCCGGTGTAGCATATCTGTTTTCACCTTCGATCTGCTCCAACAACTTAATTGCCGCAACATTTCTCTGGAATTTTTCTTTTGGAGAGCCTTCACCCAAGCGGTCATCGCTGATATGGAAATTGACAGCGTTGCTTTTATCCGGTGCAGCCACAGATCTTTCCTGTACAGTCTTATTCTCCTCTGCCGAAGGTGTAAGCGGCTCCCAATCTCCGGTAAGCACCTGCGACAGCATATCTTCAGTCTCTTGCTCTGCTTCTCCATTCTCCAGACGCTCACGGGCAGCCTGCGTGTCTATGTTGTCCAATTCATCTTCGGTCTGTTCCCTTTCATCAGAGAACTCCGTCTCTGCTTCCCTGCCACTTTCTGCAAGCTCATTCCCCCAGTCCATTGCTTCCTGCAAAGTCGAAAATGTCTCCAATGCTGGACGGGTAGTGTCTGCCATATCATAAATAGCATATCTGTCCGCTTCCTTATCAATCCAAAGGAATACTCCTTCTGATAATGTGGCACTCCATTGTGTCGGATTGCCATATTCATCATCTGCATCATGTACCACATGCCACGCTAATTCCTGCACTTCATCCAGCGCTGCGATACCATCCGTCCCCTCAAAGCGTGAAAACACTTCTGCTTCGTGCCTGTCAATATCTTCCTCTGCAATGGCATTGATATAATCGTCCTCTACTTCGCTACGCTCCGGCTTATGGTCGTATTCAAAGGTTTTCCCATTGACCTGTGCATAATAAAAACTGCTGTCCTCAATGTCATTTCCAAGCAGATATTTCTCTTTTTCACTGCCCCACTCATCAACCAGAACACACTCATATCCATCAATCGTGATCTTTTGCTGTGCTTCCTTTTCTTTTTCCCGAAGCACATTGATATATCTTCTTGCCTGATTGGTAAATCCGTCCAGCACTGCCGGATGTGAGCTTAGAATCAGATCATTGTTCTGCCACTCATTTTCCGCAACAATGCCCTTTGCCCAGTCCTTATTGTTCTGTGAAAAACGACCATCATAATCAAAATGCGTAACCGTATTTGCAAGAACAAATTCCACACAGTCAATGCCATATTTATCTATTATCTCATCTGCTGTATTCCTCGGAAGAACAAAACCATTGAATTTCTCAGCAATCAGTGCATCAATGTCTTTCTTACACTCTAACCGCTGTCCATGCTCCAGACGGGAAAGCTCCCGTTGTCTTGCTTTCTCTGCCTGTTCTTCCTTATATGCCTTATAATTCTCTTTCCCCTGTGGAGATAAATATTTATCCTCATGGATCAGCTCCCGAAGCCTTTTCTCCACAACATTCCAGTTCAAAAGCACCTTTGCATACGGATTGCCATAACTTCCCTTTTCCAGCCGGATACCTTTTCCATCATGTTCATTATGGGAATCATCATTGCCCGGCAATCCGCCGGAACCACCACCAATGCCATATTCATTTTTCAGAAAAGCAACTGTTTCTTTCTGGTCATGTCCTTCCATGAAATACTCATAAATGCGGAAAGCTCCATGCTCATAGCCGCTTCCTCTGCCAAGTGCATAGTCGATTTCATCCTGTGTGATAAAATCTTCCTGTGCTACCTCCACCGCATCCGGCAATGGAAATTCCAGTCTCTCCCTGTCAAGGTCTGCTATCTCCGATAACAGATATTCCGGTGATTTCACATGCCGCCATTTTAATTCGGCTTCACCCGATGCAAGTCGCTCTGCCGCATCTTCCAAGATATTTTTAAGCTGTTCCCTGCCCTCATGGGTGGAAAGAAGCTCCATGAGTTTTGCTTCACTTTCCGGATAATTTCCTGCTTTTAAGCCAAGCTCCTCCGGCATTTCATCCATTCCATCCCGCAGGAAGAAATAGATCTGATTGGCAACACGATTTCTCTCCTGTGTATCTACAAGAAATGCTTCACTGGCACTCATATAAGTACCATTTTCGATCATGGAACGGATATGGCTCTCCACATCTTCCCAATCCATCGTGACAATCGGTGTTTCCCTTGCCTGTGTTCCATAGCCGACGCTCATACCATGCTCATCGAACCACACTGATACTGGATTTCCATTAATTTCAAAACCTTTTCCAGTCTGTCCGTACTCATTTTTCAGAAAATCCACCATCTGCTCGGCATTTCTGCCCTCTGTGTACTTTGCAAAGATACGCTTTCTGCTGTGCTGTTTTCCTCCACCACTGCGAAGAATGGTTTCAAGCTCATTCTGTGGCAAAGAAAAAGCAGCGGGCATGGTATATTTCATACTTGCTTCCGCTGCTGCGACTGTTCCGACCTGCTCCTCAAAAGAAGGAAACAGGCTGAGTTGTGTAAAGGTGGGTTCCGGTGCTTCTCCCCGGAGAAGATCATCTGTGTCTGTTACAGACTGTAAACCAGTTCTCCCAGAACCACTTCCTCTGCTCGGTTCCGAATGCTGTTCATCTTCGCTACCCAGAGCATCTGATCGGCTTCCTTGAGTTGTTCGGTCACTCCCTCGGTTGCCGCCATCTGGCTCGTCAGCTTCTCCATTCTCTCCTCTGCCTGCTTCTGGATCGTCAGCAGGTGTTCTTTCAATGTTCCTTTCAGAAGAAACGCTGAGTACACGCCCCTGTGGTTCTCCTTCAGATAAGTCTCTCTCATCATTCCGTACTTCGTTACCGTTCCCTCCGGCTGAATGTCCGCCTGTAATGTCGGAATCAGATAATCCCCGTTCTTCTCGTATGTCAGATTCATCGCTATTGCCCCTTTCTACGCTGTTTTGGTTGTTGTCTATCTGTTCTTCATGTCTGCTCTCGCTTTCACGCTTTAACGCATTGTAGTCTATTTCAGAAGTATTTGCAAGTCCTTTCTGCGTTAAATTTTCTGTTTGTTCCTGTTCGTGGCTTCTGTTATATGCCCTTATGGTTCTTCCAATCTCTAAAAGTACCGGTTTTGCAAGCTCATTGGCTGCATCACCAAGTACCGCAAGGGTATCCATGGAATTAAATTCATGAATAAAATCAAAAGCAAACTCCGAACCATACTCCTGCATATCTACACCACAGGCAGATAAAAGTGTAAAAGAAATACTCTCAGATAAAGTATCTCTTAAACGGATACCGACATTCTGCTCGTCCAGTTCCTCTAAGAAACTGCCCTCGATCATGTACTGCAGATCCGGCAGCAATTCCTCATAATAATCTGCCGCAATCCTCTCAGCTATCTCCATAAGTCTTTCTTCAAACAGCTTCTTATCATCTGTGGCACCATAAGTCTGCTCCAGACGCTTAATTGCATCTTCCTTATGTTCCTCATGTAATTCCCAGAGTTCCGGATACCGTCCGATTCTCCTTGCCGCATGGACATCTGAAACATCAAATACATATTTCAGACGCTTTCCATGTGCATCATCCTCGTCCAAAAGTGCGATACCCTTTGCCCCTTTGTTTACCCAGCAGTGCATACGCTCATTCCACAGCTCTATGGAAGCACACGCTGTTGCGTCCGGTCTTTGTGCATAGATTAAAAGCTGTTCCCGGAACGGATACTTATACAGCCTTGCCGCTGTAGTCAGGTATTTCATCCATTCCTCACGATTTTTGACAACCTCGGCTGCTGTCTCTTTTGCCAGAGCCGATATAAAATCATATTTTCTCACACAGTTCTCCTTCCTGTCATAGATACGACAAAAAGGCAGCCACATACACTACATGACTGCCTTTCCCTTACTTCCCGTTACATTCCTATTCTGTTGTACCAAAGCTGAAAGTCTTACTCTCAGCCGCTTTCTTAGGCGTAAATCTCGCCTTAACTTCCGCAACCCTCCACTCTAATGCCTGAAACATAGCATCTACCTGTTCCTGTGTATATTCGTAGGAACCCCGATTTGCAAGATTCTCCAGTCTGCCAATAGCATCCACCGCCTTATTCATGCGGTACTCACCAATACGGATAAACTTCTCCGCCTTTGTCTCATTTTCCTTTGCCGCAGGCTCACCCTGCATTTCCTCTGCTGTCATTGTTACATTTGTTTCTTCCATGTGTTTTCCTCCATTTTTGATAAAAAATTAGAGCGTACAGGTTTTCCCATACGCTCTGACGCTGTGTTGTTATTTTAGTTATGTGTGGTATTAGTGTTGCACCGACAAACTTGAATTGAGATTTCATGTATTCCAAGGGATTTAATAATTGTTATATTTTATTATCAAATATCTCTCAAGCCTTTGAAAACACTAAGTTTGGCGCAGGTGAGCTTTCCCTTATTGTTTCCCTTGTGTTATATCGTCCCACCAGTGTTTACGAACTCTGATAAGGGCAAATACAAGGGCAAAAAAACTGATAACACATTATAGCACAAAATGAAAATGACATGGTGAACTGATTGAAACGCTTCTGATTTTTGTAAGAAATGATTGATTGAATGATAAGGAGATTTGATACAATGAGAACAATATTTGCAGAATACAATCCACAACGTAATAGTGTTGATGTTTATACCTCTGCGAGCTATATGCTCCGCATTGACTGTTGGGAAGCAGAAAAGAATTTAAAAACTACGCCTGGCTCAGATTGTGCATTAAATGCACTTGCAATTGATGAACCGCTTGAATATGTACGATTATATCTGGATGGGAATATGCAGATGTGGGTAGATGCGGAAGATTCATTGGAAATCTTTTAAAATAATCCAAACTTACGTCAGCTACCACATACATGTAAGTTGTCATCTGTTTGTGTAATCACTAAAAACATTGACTTTAAAAATCAAAGCCGCCGTTATATAAATACATGAAATTGAATCTGCTTTGCGACGGCTTTTTCTTTTACCATTTGTAAAAATAGAAATAATCAATATAGTTCAGGCACTTTTCTTTTAAAGATAAGTAGTGTAGCAATGACGGTAACAATAGCAACTAAGATAACTTGCATTATGGACTCCTGATTGGTTGTGTTTTTGGTGATAATAACTTGCCGTAACACAATAACAATCAAAGATGTAACGATTGTTGCAGGAACAGATTTTCTGATCATGCCAATAATAAATGACCACAGAGACAGCACCATACATATAATCACAGTGGTTATTGCCATTGGTATCCATGTTCGGAGCATTGATGGTTGAAATGTTCCCTCCAGCATATTAAAGGATTTATCCGCAAATATAATATAACTGCTACAACAGATATATCCAATCGTCATTGAAATCGCTGTATAAACCATGATTATAGTTAATTTGCTGGCAATCAATTTTATTCTGTTTAAAGGATAAGAAAACATAATCGTAATTGTTCGATGATTATATTCTCCAATAACCAGCTTTGCCGTTAAGACCGACGAGTACACAAGAAAAATGAATGACATCAATAAGCCAATGACAAGGTATGTGCTTTCAAATGTGTCTTTGACCTGTTTGTATTTCAGGTTCTACCTGAGTCTGTAACCTCATTGTGAAACACCTCCCAGATTTAACTCATTGGAAATGTACTCAAGGATATTGTGATACTCAAATAGCCCCATATCTCTCAATCTGATAACCAAGGCTGTATAAGATACTCCGATATAAGCTGCCATTCTGCGGATAACTGCTTTATCCTTTGAAGTAATGGTATTATCGCCATAAACTTTTATCGGATTTGACTGATTATATTTCGCCAAGGCATTTTCAATAATTCTTCTCGGCATAAGAAGCGAAGCTCCCATTGTATCTGCCTGCCACTCGACAGACGCAAACATCTGAGCCAGTTCCTCTTTGGAATAACTACGCTCACTGTCATACTCTGCATGAAAGCGTCCTTCACTCGGCATTGCATACATCTTACTCAAGATATGATGTGACGCTTCGTGTGCCATTGTAAATCTGCGACGTCCCTGCTCCTTTTCAGCAAGAAGAAATTTATCAAGTACGATGGTATCTTTCGGGAAAACAAAGGGAATAATTTTTCCGTCCTGATGTATCAGCAGTGGTGTTGCTCCATCTGCCAGAAAACCAATCCTGCCTGCATCATCTTCTGCGAAAGAAGCGTATTCAATTCGTAACATAAGAAATTCTGTAATGAAATGTTCTATGTCGATGGATTGAATCACTCGATTGCTAAACTTATTAGCATAAGCTGTTATCAAGCCTTCGCTGATTTCTTCCAACTCGGCTCTTGACATATAAATACTCAAGTTGTGTCCACCTCCGACTCCACCTTGTCCGGCGGTGCAACTCCTCCGGCAAAGTTCTGTTGTATTTCCGCACTATCCAAATTGATTAGATAGCGAATTCCTTCAAGTGTTCTCATTCGTCTGTCCTCTGTTATAGTTCTTTGATGATGTGACAAGCCACACCCTGAATGCAGCACTCATCTACAATGATGTCTTTCATCTTCTTATTTTCCGGGTGGAGAATGATTTTCTTATTCTCATCATCTCGGAAGTAGCGTTTCAATGTATTCTGATTATCCACAAGGGCAACTACTATATCGCCATCATTGGCTTCTACCTGCTTTTTAACAACCACAAGGTCGCCGTCATCAATCCCTGCTTCAATCATAGACTGACCGCTTGCTCTTAATATGAAGAAATCTCCTTTGCCGAAAATGGCAGTAGGAAGTGATACATATTCTTCAATATTTTCTTCCTCATACTGAGGACTGCCACAAGGAATAGAACCTACAATCGGTGTCTGTGTCTGTTCGCCACTGTACTTACGGGTCACATTGGTACGAATCTCCTGCCCGTCATACTCAATCATATTCTTCTCAGCCATCTCTACCAAGTATTTATATGCTGTACCTCTGGCAATACCAACCGCTTCAGCAATCTTTGTAGTCGATGGGGATTGTCTGTTTTGCAGGTAATAATCCTCGATGTACTTTTTTATCTCACTCATAAGTTCAGGACTCTTGCTTCTCATACCTGCACCTCGCTTTCTTTTCTATCGGAAGCAATTTGCTTTCGATAGTTTTATTATACCTGATACGAAGAAATTTTCAAGTAGGTTTTTCGCAAAAGAAAAGAGGTGTCGCAATTTGCTAACACCTCTCCATTCTTTAATATTGACTTTACGCTTTATGCAGACCATCTACATAAATGCAAATCTGCACTATTCATTCTCTTTCATATCTTCAGTAGCTTTTGTAAGCATTTGTCTGTATTGCTCTTTCAAGTTTTCCGGTGCAAGTATCTGTACCTTGCCATTAAAGCCAAACACCCAACCGAAAAAGGTTGGACTGGCTGATACTTCGGTCTGTACTCTGAAAGACGTCATATCATACGCAAGGGTTGTCACATCTTCTCCGAAACGGTCAACCATTGTTTTCATCAGGCTGTTATCACACCGTAAATCCACAAGGACTTTTTCGCCTGAGAACATAAAGAAAACTTCCTTTGTGTAATTCTCAATATCAAAATCATCCGGCATAGGAATAATATCTTTATCCAATATCTCCGGCTTGGAAGCAATACGGTCTACCCTGAAATTGATAACCTTTCTTTTCTTCTCTGAATATCCGAGAACATAATAATAGTCCCCACACCAGAGAAGTTTATACGGGCTGAGCTTATACACTTCGCCCTTGTTCTTCAGAACCTTTTTCTTTAATCCGGTATAATCATAATACTGAAAAGAAATCTGTTTACCTGTATTGATGGCATCGTTTATAGCGTCAATGATATAATATATCTGCTCATTATCCGGCTTAATTCGATTGACCACATAGTTATTACGCTTCAACTTTGCCACCTGCCCCGGACTGGTCATCGTATGTATCTTCTCAATCAGCGTTTTGCTTTTCTTCTTTGTAATAAACTTCGATGACTCCACTGCATCTATCAGCAGTTTCAGTTCCGGCAATTCAAACTTACGACTGGCTACAAAGTATTTGCTCTGAGTAGAATGGATAGTAACAATATCCATTCCAAACTCCTGAAGTGCAGCAATATCTTTTGTGACCGTCGTTCTATGTGCAGATATTCCGTATTCATCATTCAATATATTGATTAGCTGCGTCGTCGAAAGCGGATGTTCCTCGTCCGTTCGTTCCTCTAATATTTTCTTTAAGTATAATATTCTCGGCTTTGTTTCCATTGTTTGCCCTTTCCAAGTTATTACTCATATAGTCCTTTGAACATTTCTCCCTGTATCACGCTGATTTGTTCAGTCGGAATTACTGTTTCATCCTGCATAATCAGTTTGCGTTCAAATTCATCAATCTTTTTCACTATGCCGGAATGCGTGAGATATGCTCCTCCGGATTTTTTATCATCAGGCACGAAATAAGTTATTGATATTTCCTGTTCTGTGCCGATATTATCTCTAATCATATTTAATTGGTCATTTAATTTCATAATGACTTCATCGCTTAACTCTAACCGTTCATCTGTTAGCCTTGCAGTCTCTTTAATGGCTGCATCGTGTCCTGTAAGTGCCGCAAAAGGTGCAAACTGTGCTGCTCTGTCGTGAAGTGACATACGAGGATGGTTCTTCGATGTCGGATTCGGCAGATTGATTATATCGTCATAGGAATGTTCATCCATCTGTTACAGCACCTCCTTTGCTCGACAAACTTGAATTGAGATTTCACATATTCTAAGGGATTTAATAATTATTATATTATGTTATCAAATTCCTTACAAGCCCTTGAAAACACTAAGTTTATCGCAGGTGAGCTTTCCCTTAGGCTTTCCCTTATGTTATATCTTCCCATACGAGTTTATGAACTCTGATAGGGGAAAAAATAAGGGAAAGAAAATTATATAAAACAAAATAAAACTGACATAGTGAACTGATTGAAATGCTTCTGATTTTTTTACTGATGATTGAATGATAAGGAGATTCGATACGATGAGAACAATATTTGCAGAATACAATCCTAATCAAAACAGCATTGATGTTTATACCAGTGCAGGCTATATACTCCGTATTGATTGTTGGGAAGCCGAAAAGAATTTAAAAACCACACCTGGATCTGATTGTGCTTTGACATCGCTTGCAATTGATGAGCCACTAGAATATGCAAGGTTATATCTTGATGAAAATTTGCAGATGTGGGTAGATGCTGAAGATTCCTTAGAATTATAAAGTTTTGAACTGTGATTTGCAAGTCTTGAAAACATCAGTCATAATGTGTTTAACAGTTCCGATCCGGTTCCAAATGTACTTCGGATTCCCGGAACCGGATACTCCGGCAATTCCCACAAGCTTATTTAGTGGAATATCCACATTAATATGTTTCAGATTATGAACATGTGCATTTCGAATTTTAATCACATTCGGATGATTCTGTTCCTTCATTTTCTTATCCTTTCCGTATAACAATTTTCTTATCCTATTATACAGCAAAAGCGTATTGCCGGTCGTATAAACCACAATACGCTTTTGCCTTTATGAAGCTACTTTGTTACACAATACTCATAAACCATTCCACTGTTTCTGGTGAATAATGGGAAAAGAATAAACTCTTTCCAGTATCAAGTGCCTCGATCTGCTTCATTTAGTCTTCTGTCAGCACAAAATCAAATACATTGAAATTCTCCTGCATTCGTTCTTCGTGCGTTGATTTTGGAATCACAACAACGCCATTCTGAAGCAAGAAACGAAGTGCCACCTGAGCTACACTCTTTCCATATTTTGCTCCGATTTCTTTCAGTACCGGAGTATTGAAAAAATCATTTTTTCATTCTGCAAACGGTCCCCAGCTCATAATCTGTGTATTATGTTTTGCAAGATATTCACGAGCCACTTTCTGCTGCTGGAACACATGTGTTTCCACCTGATTTACCGCAGGAACAACTTCTGCGAAATGTGCAATATCGATATAACGATCCGGATAGAAGTTTGAAACGCCGATTGCACGTGCCTTGCCTGCTTTATAGGCTTCCTCCATTGCACGGTATGTTCCGTAATAATCGCCAAATGGCTGATGAATCAAAAGCAGATCCACATAGTCTGTTTTCAGTTTCTTCAAGGATTCCTCAATCGAAGCCTTTGCTTTTTCATATCCTGCATTGCTGATCCAGATCTTTGTGGTAATGAAAAGTTCCTCTCTTGGCAGACCGCATTTTACAATTGCCTGACCTACGCCTTCTTCAGAGGGGTATTGTCAAGTGTGTATGTAAGATTTTATGAAATTGCTTCTATTTTCATCTGAATCCATTAAACTAAAAAATTAAATCTTCCGCCGATTTTATTCTCCTCCGGTTTGGTAGAATCCCAGTCAATATTTTTGATCTTATCCAAAAGTTCTTCTTTTGAATTTGCCTGAACCGTAGTTTTTCTTACTTCGATTTGCTTGGACTGATCCTTTTTCTTTGCCTCTTTTTTCTCCTCAGCTTTCTTTTCCTGAAGCTTTTCAAGATATTCTTTCTGACTGGCTGATGATTTTTCTAACTCTGCAAAGAATGTGGTAGTTCCGTCACTATTAAAAGAGATGCCAAATTTTGTAATTTTTGTATCAGTATCTGCATTGCCGTTAGTCTTACCGAATACTCTTTCAAATCCGAACTGGGCATTGATTTCATCTGACATACGCAAGGCTCCCTCAATGCTATGCATTTTTTCTGCATAATACTTCGAATCTGATTATTTACACCTTCAAATCAACCTTGTTCTTTTTTATAACTTCTTTATGCTTTTTCATCGAGAATACTTCTTTTCCTTCCTTTGTATCCTTTGCTTTTTCCAACTGCTTCTGTAGGATTTCTTCGGCTTTTTCACTCATATTCTGGAGAAAGGATTTTACTTTTGAATCTTTATGTCCTATTGCCCATGAACTAATATTTCCATCTTTATCTATTGCCCATCCCTGTTCAACTCTCCATCCAATATCTGCTTGTTGCTTTGCAAACTGCTCATCTAGTTTTTTCATGTTACCAATTTCTTTTATGTACTCATCTTCTAAGTCTGAATCATTTGCCATTTTTGTTAAAAACTGAGGAGAAATCGCTACATTCGTGGTAGTTGATTTACCATATTTCATCCCCGGACTATAATTTGCTGATACAAAACTATAATTGTCAAATTTTTTAGAAAGATAGGAAAGTTCATCCGCTGCAGTTTTTCGGGTTGTCCCTGTCTTTACATCTTCTGTTTGCTCCACAACCTGCTTTTCTGTGGTTTCCTTAGCATTATTTTTCCGTATATTACCGGTATAAGCATTTGTGTAAATATTAGAGTAATTGTTTACACCTGTAACTGCCATACTAACATCCCTTTCGTATTACAAAGCTTTCATTACCTTTTATTAGCATAATAATCCCAAATACCATTAAGCATTTTCCGATCACCATCTGATACATTCAGATTTAGCCTTAAATCTTTCCAGTCACCCGAATACTGCTGCAATAATTTCTGGTTATCCGACTGGATGGCGGATAAAAATGCCTGATATGCCGAATTTTGGATAACCCCCTTTTCTTTAGATTTTGCAGTATTCTCCTGGTTCTCACCTATGTTCTGTTCATTTGCTGTCTGTCCACTTCCTTTATGGTAAACTACCGATGGGGTAAAATCCTGTAATTCTGACCAGATTTCTGTTGAAGTTGCCATAAAATTACTGTGATTTTCATATGCCTGATTCAGCATATCCAGTTCTTTTTCTTTGGTTAATTCCTCAATTTTGCCCGATTCTGTCACATAATACTCCGGCTCATAATCTTGTTCCGCATATTTTTCTTCAATGCTGTTTTTCATTTTGTTATATGCTTCTGCCATTCTGTTTACATGATGTTCAAAGGAATCAGTTTTTACACTCTCTGTATCTTCTTTGACAAATATATCCGTCACTTCCTTCTCAAAACGGTTCTGATAATCCATAGAACTGACAGAAGATAAATGTCGAAAGCTCTCCTGCCCTGTTTTGGAAATGGAAAGTGTATCTGTATACTGTGTCATTTTCTTTTCTAAATCTGCCGGAACATTTTGCTTTGTATTTTTCCTGCTGTTATGTTCGATTGCAGAATATGTAATATTTGTATTATTGTAAATCTTCATAGCTGTTTCCTTCCCAGATAAATACCATTAGACTCTAATATCAATCGGCACATACCTTTTAATTGTGTCTGTTTGTACCATTTCTGCTGCCTCTAAACTATCTGTAGCAAGCTGCTCCTGCAAAACCTCGTCTGGAAGTTCTTCCATATTCTCCACAGTTTTTTCCGTCATCTGCTCTGTCATTTCTTCGGTTGTCTCCGAAAGTTCGTCCATGATTTCAGACATCATGCCCTTGTTTTCTTCTGTTCCAAGAGCTTCATCCACCATTTCTTCCTTTCGTTCTTCTTCTGTTTTAGGCTTATTCCTCTCAGCAGCTTCCGCAATCTTTTCGCCATGTTCTTCTGCCTCGTCCATGACATGAAACATCTGTGAATTATTATACTCCTGATTTGCTGCCGCAATTTCATCCTCATAATTATGAAACATTTCCAGCTTTTCAGAGATTTCTTCCAAACTGTCAGCCTTTCGGTTTTTCAAATTTTCTTTTTGTGCTTCAAAAAAAGCCACCTTATTATCCCGTTCCTGCTGTCGCTGCAATTTTTCCTGTGTACTTTTCAACATATTAGAACTATTAAATCTATTTATCAGTAAACCTCCACCGGATAAATTGACTGTAAAACTCATCTGGTTCCTCCTTCCCGACAAATTAATACAAAAGATTTTTCTTCTTGTCATTTAGGCTTAACATACTATACTTCCTTATCTATCTTACTTGACGTTAGAGAGGAATCTTTTTTAGAATATGTACCATTGTTTGTATAAGTCGCACTTGCCCGATTCGCAGCATTTGATATACCAGCTGCTTTCTGGGCTGTTTTGCCTGCAAAGGAATTGTAACCTGTAAAAACCGTTTTCAATGAACTGATATCTGCTTTCTTCAATTCATCTTCATCCAGCTCCAGCTTATTCCCCTTTCCTATGGTAATACCTATTTTAGAAAGTAAATGACTGGTTTTGTCTGTCATGCCTGTCATCCATGAAGCATTTCTAAGGACATCTTTTGTATTGGATTCTCCTGCCTCCTTAACAACATCATTATAATCATCAATAAAAGATTTCACTTTTTTGGTAATTGCATCCCAGTCATAATCCTCTACCTCTGTTTCTTCCCCGGTCTTTTCATCCTTCTTTTTTATTTTCTTTTTTTCCCAGAGTGACGCATCGTTTAGTGCATCTGCTGATTTTTTCAGGGAATCCGCACTTGTTTTCATCAGTGTAAGCTTCTGTGAAGTATCGCCTTTACCCGATAATTTTTCTGCATCCTGCTTTGCATAATATGCTTTCATAAGTTTTCCATAGCTTCCGTTTTTAATCGCAGCATAATCAGAAAGCATATTGGTGTTTCCTACGGATGAACTGTCGGAAGTTCCTCCAAATAATGCGGAATAATCTACATTGCTGTTATATTTACTTGTGTAATCACTAAAACTCTTAATCTCTGACATAATACCATTCTCCTTTACCAACTATAAACGAATATCAATCGGTGTATACACTGCCTGCTGTGTTGCATTCTGTGCATTTTCCAGAGTCGGTGTTTCTACTGTCACCTGTGTTTCCCCTTTGATATCCGTATTCTTTACGCTGTCTGTCTCCTCTGCCGCAGCCCCCGCAGATTCCTGTGTTTTCTCGGATTTATCAGTATTGTTCTTTGTTGCAGTGTCTTCTGTATTGCTGTTCTCCGCTTTTGCAGCTTCTTCTACTGATTTATTTGCATCTGCAAGTGTAGACATCTGTGCTGCTGTCGCAGACTGTGCCTTTGCCTGCAGCTCTGCCAGTTCTTCTTCCTTCTTCTCAGTATTTCCTTTTCCGGCATCCTGTTTGATTTCAGATTCAAGCACACTGGCACGTCCCTGTATCTGTGTTGCCATACTTCCCTGCACCTTTGCCTGTTTCATGGAAGAATCTGCGGAGATCATCGCCTGCATACTTGCCTGTGACAATCCGGTGTCTTTCTTTTTAGAAGTGCTGCTTGTTCCAGCCACCATATCATCCATAGATGACGAATTTTTACTCTGCTGTTCCTTTCTCTGCTCGATCTGGTGCTGTCTTAACTGCTGATTGAGATTGTTAATCTCCTGCTGTATCTCCTGACGCTTTTTCATCTTATCCTCTAATGACATTTCTTCATTCGATGATAAATCCTGTAGCTTCTGCTGTGCATTTGCAATCTGATTCTGAATATTTTTACTTACAGAATCATTCCCCTGTGTCATTCCCATTGTTCCTATCTGCGTATTTGTCCCACTAAATCCATTGATTCTCATCGTATTGGCCTCCTTGAGCTTAAATTCTGAAATCCGTTTTCTAAAAAATCTGTACAACATGATTTCTCTTTACTGATTTTTCGGCATATCTTTCTTCACAATAAACAGCGATGTTGTGAACCGCCCTTTTTTTGTTGTGAAGCAAATAAAAAGCACCTTGAAGGTGCTTTTTGTCCTTATTCTACCTGTAACATAATACTTAGAACCACTTCCTGATTCTCCTGCTCTAAAGATATATCTCCCATATACATCCTTGCAACTCTCCGGATATTATGCAGTCCAATTCCATGCTCCTTCCCGGATTTCGTTGTTTCAGGCAGATCACTGTCCTTATAATTTAACTCTCCCTCATATCTGTTCTTTATGGTTATCATAAAAATACTGTTTTTCCGAAAAGAAGAGAGACTGATATAAGGATTTTCTCCACTTACATTTTCCATGCAATTATTCAGTGCATTGTTTAAGATCACGCTTAAATCAAATGCATTTAATTTCGTATCCCCCGGATAATGAAAATCTGATATAAAACGAATCTGCTTTTCCTTTGCTTCTCTTAACTTTTCCATCAGAATCACATCAATGACAGGACTCCCCGTTTTTATCTCAGGAGATATTTCATTCCACTCCTTTTTCAAATGCTCCATATATTCTGCTGCATCATCCATATGATTCTCTGCCACAAGATGTTCCAGCATCTGTATATGATTCCCCATGTCATGACGCAGGCTGCGGATATCCTGATACAGCTTTTCCACTTCCCCGATATGCTTTTTCATGTCACTGACCTGATTTAACACCAGCTCCTGCCCTGTCTGTTCTTCCTGTGCCACCTTCCAGTTTTGAAACATCGTAGTCATAACAAGAATTGCTATGATAGAAATAAAATAATGCACAAAGCTTAAAGCTCCATAAAATCCATAGGTATCTGTCAGGCTCTTTCCTGTACCTTTTTCATAAATATTCAAATAATATTGTAGAATGCCATACCCTGTAACTCCCACGAGAGAAGGTATGATAAGCATTACCAGCTCTTTGACGCTCATTTCATCATTTTTGTATACATATGCTTTATTGATCAGACCAATTGCAACTGCAAGGAAAACGATACAAAGCACAATATCCAGAATTCTCGTTCCAGCATAAAGTACATATTGCAGCCATTGTCTTCCTGCAATCGTATTTCCAAAAACCAGAGCTTTTGTGATAAAATCATCCATTCTGCCTGCCATTGCAACCGCAAGCCAACGGATAGAAAAAAATGTCACTGCAAGAAATATTTTCTGATAAATGTTTCTTCTGTCCTGTACATACATCACAAGAAATGCAGCCACAACTCCCAGCATATATGCAGAAAAATTGCCAATCTGCTGCGGTATCAGATACAGCACAGACATAATTCCAATATAAACAATACTGACCAGAGCAGCTTCCCTTTTCTTTTTCATATATGGATATACAAAAACACCAAAACAGATTCCTGTAATAATCAAAATTGCAATAACAGAAAACTTCGATGTGATCATCCAGCATCTTTCCACTAAACTCATCTGACTTCATTTCCTTTCCTCTGGTTATACTTCAGATATTGCTTCACGAACTCCGGATAATTCTTTTTTGCAATCAATGCAGTTCCATTTTTCATAGTTACACAAGTTGCATCATATTTTTCTACATATTTAAAATGTACCAGATAGGCTCTGTGTGTTCGGAAAAAATCTGTTCCTGCCATATCACTTAATTCCTGTAATTTACCATAGTATTCAATATCCGTACTTCGTGTATGGATAATAACTTTCCGGTTATACACCTCGGCATACACAATATCACGCAGAAAAATTTTTATATGACTTCCGGCGTTCTGTACCATAATATACTTTTCGTCTTTTTCAAGTCTGGAACTCCTTTTTATGTTATGGACTGCCTTTGTCACAACCTCTTTCAATTTCTCATCGGAAAATGGCTTAACCAGATAATGAAATGCTCCGACATCAAATGCCTGAAAAACATACTCCTCTGCTGCTGTCACAAAAATGAGTATCATATCCTCATTGTCCTGACGAAGCATCTTTGCCGTTTCCATCCCATCCATTCCCGGCATCTGAATATCCAGAAAAAGAATATCCGGCTTACTGCCACTTGCGATCAGTTCATCACCCGATAAATATTTATCTATAACCGCATCCGGCAATAACTTTTTTATTTTTTCTTCCAGTATCTGAACCATAGATACTTCATCATCGCAGATAGCAATTCGCATATTGTCACTTCCTTGCTTACATATATTTATAGC
Source organism: [Bacteroides] pectinophilus (assembly GCA_025146925.1). Lineage (NCBI taxonomy): Bacteria > Bacillati > Bacillota > Clostridia > Eubacteriales > [Bacteroides] pectinophilus. The sequence continues at coordinate 2,450,456 of CP102260.1, forward strand.
TATTATATCGGATAAGTTCATGCAATATCTATCTGGAATGTTGTGAATTGACCTTTTTTTGTTGTGAAAAGGTCATCAATTTATGCTAACAAATTTGTAAACATGAATAGAAGAACATAGTAATCCATATAATTGGGAAAACAGAAGAATTTATCTCGCCCATTTGGCTTGGTTCTGTTTATTATATTGCCTGGAACTTTCCACCTCATTCTGCAGTCTATCAAGTTTCTCCGACATTGTTTCTGTCTTATCCTTTGAAACAACTACATTGTCATAGCCTTTCTTCCAATCTTCAATTTTCTGCTGATAATCTGCAAATGCCGTCTTAGATTCCTTATAACTTAGATAAAATTCATTCATGTTCTCAAATCCATAGTTGCGAACCATGTTTGAAAGTCCAATCTTCAGGCGATCAATATAATCTGTCTTTTCATCAATCTTTCTCTGCAACTCTGCTTTCCTTGTGAGCTTTGCCAAACCTTTTAAATCTGACAATTCAATCTCAAAATTACCTCTTCGCTGTTCTGCCTCAAAGATAAGTTTATTCTGATTATCAAGCTCTTCCTTTATCTTCTTTAGTTTGGTATAATCGGCTACCACTGGTGTCATTACAGGCTTGGCAGGTGTTTTCTGAGTAGCAACCATCTCTTTCGATGGTGAGGTAATAACATTCTCAGCTGATTCCCCTTGCTTTGGTTTTATATCCTCAATAATTGCATTTTCTTCAATATGCGTAGCTGTATCTGCCACTATATGACTTACATTATCAGTCTTATCAGCTATCACAACATCCGTATGCTGTATCTTACTCCAAATAGTTCTGGCTGCTTCAAGCACCTTCGATATCAGCAGTACCAACTCCGTAATCGCCATATTTAGTATCAATGTTAATCGTTGTGGTTTGTTTCCATATCGTTGAATCGACCTTTTTATCGGTTCTGTGATATGTTCCCTTTTTATCTGTAAAATATCATCCATAGGAACATCGCTTATAATTGCCCTGTCAACTTCGCGATTCCAATCCATCCGTAGCTTATTATCCTGCTCAATCTGTTCTACCTTTGGATTATTCCTGCCAATTTTTTTAGTAGCAAGATATGGACCGTTACGGTCAAATACTGTTAATCTGTCTTTTTCATCCGTTACCCAGCGGTTTATCATTCTGGTATAGAATAACTTTACCTCGTCCAGAAAATCTTCCTGCTTGAACCTCGTATTCTTTGAAGTAAACAGCTTCTTCTCATAGATTTCTCCTTTTTTGATAACCTTACACCTTTTGCGGATATTGCCAGCTTCATCAAGGATTTCTTTCTTAGTTCTTACATGATTACCACGCTCATCATAGAACATATTTCTTGTGGCAGTCTTGATAACCAGCTCTGCCAAAAGCTGCCTTTCAGAAAAGATAAGATGGATATGGAAATTTGTCATACGCTTGTTATGGTGAAGTGCCGCAACACATTCTACGCCATACTTTTCCTTAAACTTATCTGTAAATGATCTAAGCACAATATTAGGCATTCCTTGTTCAAAAAGTGATTCTGGCAGAGCAATGATAAGCTCCCTTGCCTCGATACATTTTCCCTCAACACCGCTTTTCTTAAATTCCTGCTGGCTACATCGTGCAAGTTCTGTCCAGTAACTTCTTTCCGTAGTTTCATAGACCGCATACAGATGTTCCTGCTTTGCATGGCTTGATATATAGGTTATTCTTCCTCGGACATTCGACAGTTTGGTCATCTGTATAAATGAATGTCTTGTTGTCAATGTGCTTTCTTCTCCTTCCTCTGATAATTGGAATGAAAGATGAACAGATAATATAAGTGGTATTGCTATTGGCTTATTGCCGTATCCGGCATAACCAAATGCGACAGCATTTGTATAAGTCACGCTTGCGTGGCTTTGCTCCCTGCAAGGGCGAAATACGCTGAGCATAAACCGTAGGTTTGTGCGAGGGGTGTATTTCGCTCTCAAACGCCGAGGGCTTTGATATCTTGTGATTTGTCAGTCTTCCATTCCGTTAATTGGTTGTTGCATATCAGAAGAAGCACATGTTATAATCCTCTTGCGTGTAGGTATATCATGGCTTCGGTCTGATATATCAGGGGCGGTTTCATTAGAAGCCGCCTCTTTTAAGTTATTACTTTTCTTGTGACTGCTTTTACGTTGCTCTTATCTCTTAAGTCTCTGCCTTCGTTGACTTCCATAAACTTTTCAAGCATATCCGTTTTTATGAGAACTTTTCTTCCTACCTTTAGAACCGGAAGTTTTTCCCACTCAACAAGTTTTCTCAGAGTGTTTCTTCCAATTCCTGTATAATTGGCAGCATCTTCTATAGATAAAGCTATCTTTCTTTCCGTCATTTAATCCTCTCCTTTCAAATTGCATTATGCAATTTATTTTTCTGTCAGTATATCGCGTTTATATTTTATTGTCAAGCGTTACGAAATTATAAAGATAATTACTGTATTGCATATTGCAATTTTATTTTTTATATGATATAGTATGAACATACCGAAAGGAATAACCGAAAAGGAGGCAGACAACATGAAGGATAAGGAACTTCGCCGGATTATCGGTGAGAGAGCTAAAAGCCGCAGAACAGAATTAAACCTTACACAACCTTATGTTGCAGACAAGATGGGAGTCACCGCTTCCACCATACAGCGTTATGAAGCTGGAACAATCGACAATACCAAGAAGATGGTACTCGAAGGACTTTCCGAAGCACTTCATGTATCTGTGGAATGGCTTAAAGGCGAAACTGACAGCTACGAAACAGATATAACAGATAAGAAAGAACTTCTTATAAGAGACGCTATGACAGGAATTATCGAAAATCTACCAACTAACCTTGATAATGCAGATGGAGATTTCGCCAAGAACCTGTTGCTGGCAATATTAAACGAATACAAGCTCTTTGCTGATTCATTTACAAATGCCTGCAATAACTTCAAGGGAAATACAGAATATGAAGATGTAGCAGCCAAGATGGGTTTTGAATCCAATCAGGAATACAATGAGATAATGTTTTTAAGAGAGATAACCCACTCTGTTAATGCATTCAATGACATAGCTGACATCATAAGAACATATTCCAAGAATCCGGATGTGGCGGCACAGAGACTATCCCATCTCTTAGAAGATAATTCCGATTCGGTATAGAACGACAACCGGAGTTATGATACAATGAGCACGAGCAAGTCAGGCTGTTTACAGATTTGACGAGCGGCGAATTGGCTTATGGACTTGTCCATAAGATGCCTACACGCAAGAAGCATTTCATCAGTTCCGATTGTCTGATATCGAAAGGAGACACACGATTATGGCAAAAGGATCTGTAAGAAAAAAAGGAAAGAAATGGTACTACCGCTTCTATGTAGAAGATCAAAGCGGCAATCTGGTTCAGAAAGAATACGCTGGAACAGAAAGCAAGAGTGAAACGGAAAAACTGCTCCGTCAGGCAATGGACGATTACGAAAGCAAGAAATTCATTGCAAAGTCGGAAAATATTACAGTTGGAGAATTACTTGATATATGGGCAGAGGAAGAATTAAAGACCGGTACTCTCAGTAATGGGACAGTCCAGAATTACCTCGGTGCTATTACCAATATCAAGAAACATCCAATTTCAGAAAGAAAGCTGAAAAATGTAACATCTGAGCATTTACAAGCCTTCTTCGATCTGCTTTCCTTTGGTGGCACTTATCCCGATGGTTCAGAAAGAAAAGGCTACAGCAAAGATTACATCCGTTCTTTCTCGGCAGTATTACAGCAGTCATTTCGATTTGCAGTATCACCAAAGCAATATATCACTTTTAATCCTATGCAGTATATTAAGCTGAAATACCAGACGGATGAGGTTGACCTGTTTTCCGATGATGACATGGATGGCGATATACAGCCAATTCCACGAAAGGATTATGAAAGACTGATTGAATTTCTACAGGATTACAATCCACCGGCAATTCTTCCAATCCAGATAGCTTATTATACAGGACTTCGTATCGGTGAAGCCTGTGGGCTGGCATGGCAGGATGTAAATCTTGAAGAACAGTGCCTTACAATCAGACGAAGCATCCGTTATGATGGTTCAAGGCACAAGAACATCATCGGACCGACCAAGCGAAGAAAAGTAAGGATTGTTGATTTTGGAGATACGCTGACAGAGATTCTTCGTAATGCCCGAAAGGAACAGCTTAAAAACCGAATGCAGTACGGAGAACTTTACCACAAAAACTACTACAGAGAAGTAAAAGACAAAAATAGAGTTTACTATGAGTTCTATCATCTGGACGGAACAGAGAGTATTCCAGAGGATTATAAAGAAATATCCTTTGTCTGCTTAAGACCGGATGGAAGTCTGGAATTGCCAAGCACGTTAGGAACTATTTGCAGGAAGATTGCTCAGAAACTGGAAGGATTTGAAGGATTTCATTTTCACCAGTTGCGACACACCTACACAAGTAACCTTCTGGCAAACGGAGCAGCACCAAAGGATGTGCAGGAACTGTTAGGACACTCAGATGTCAGCACCACAATGAATGTCTACGCTCACTCCACAAGAAAAGCCAAGCGGGAATCCGCAAGGTTACTTGATAAAGTGGCAGGAAACGACTAAATAAAACTTTCCCTTATTTCCCTTGTGATTATCTCATAAGGGCAAAAATAAGGGAAAATACATATCATTTCACTAATGAATGGGCTGGAAAGCCTGTAAAATAGGGAAAGTTAGCCAGATATTTCGGCAAACTTGAATTTATAGTCCTCTCAAAACCAATTTGCTTTTTCTTCTCGAAATACGGGAATATCACTATCTCGATATGGATTGTAATTATGAAGATTGCAACCAAACTCTTTTAATGATTTTATTTTGTTATCCTGTGTCCATACAATTAAAGATATTCCGTCAAATTCTTCAACATTTCCATTATTCATTTTGCTTTTAAAATACCACTCCACGATTGTTTGATTTCCTTGATGAAAAAATTGCTTAATCTCCCAGACAAGAACACTTCCGCGTGTATTCCATTCGTCAAACCAGTGCTTTACCGTTTTGCGGTTTTCATATTTAGGACTCCAACTCTCAGTATATACAACATCATCTGTAAAAATATTGTCAATTCCTAAATCTGCTTTCTTAATCCACATATCAAACCATAATCGGATAATTTTTTCTCTCTCGTTCATAAAGTACCTCCATAACTTCCGATTGAGATTTCACCTGTTTTAGGGAATTTAATAACTGTTATATTTTGTTATTAAATTCTCTGCAAACCCTTGAAAACACTGGATTTATCGCAGGTGAGCTTTCCCTTATTGTTTCCCTTGTGTTATATCGTCCCGTCAGCGTTTACGAACTCTGATAAGGGCAAATACAAGGGCAAGAAAAATCTATAAAACAGTATAACACAAAATAAAAGTGACATGGTGAACTGATTGAAATGCTTCTGATTTTTGTAACAAATGACTGATTGAATGATAAGGAGATTCTATACGATGAGAACAATATTTGCAGAATACAATCCACACAGAAACAGCATTGATATTTATACTTCTGCTGGTTATATGCTCCGCATTGACTGTTGGGAAGCCGAAAAGGATTTAAAAACCACACCCGGATCAGACTGTGCATTGAACGCACTTGCCATTGATAAACCGCTTGAATATGCAAAATTATATCTTGATGAAACAATGCAGATATGGGTAGATGCAGAAGATTCATTAGAACTATGGTGATTTTTTCAACAGCACTAAGGTTACTTTTTCCCAATCTCATTTATTGAGAATCGTCTTTTTACCGTGCATATATATTCAATATCTTTTTATCTATTATAATGAAATCAAGGGCTGGTCTAATGCCAGCCCTACAAAAATGAAAATTCACATAGAAAATAAATTTACAATTTTTCCGATATAAACCTGTTATCAACAAATACAAACATAATTTATATTATCGTATCTATTGATATGATATGTATTTCAAAGAGTTACCAGAAGTTTTTGAAAACTTTTCCCTTGTGATATTATCTAAAGCTCCTAATTTTATACTTTTCCCATGATGGAGCAGCTTATTTGACCGTATCTCTAGCACCAAAGATGTTGTATTCTATACTGATACATCAATAGAATTGCGAACTAACCTATTACCATTTTTGACAAGCGTAGATTCCACTGATTCTCTTGTAACGTTATCAAGAATGCTTGTATCAAACTTTTGTCCCGGCTTCCAATTTGGATTAGCCGATTTCACTGCTGCATACATAGCAGCTCTATACTGTCCTTCGTATTGCTCTAAAGTCCATGTACCACTTAAACGTTTGTCTTTACTTACGCTTAACTGATAATCCTTAAAAATATCTGAACGCTTAGTTGTATCACCATTTGAAATACCGTTTTCCTTAATAAATTCCCTCTTCACATTATCAAACATCTTTTGACGATATTCCTCGGATACACTCGTGAGCTGCTGCCATGATGTACCTTTTCCGGTAACATCCATTCCCGCCACTCCATTTGCATTCAGTAAATCGCCATCCGAATCAAATTGCTTCATCAGATTCTTAATAATGGTATCTCTTCCACCGAATGTTTCATATATCAATCTTTCTTCTGCTGACATCATGGCTTCATTTTGCATAATACCAGATAACCAGCCTTTTTCTTTCAAAGCCTTATATTGTTTACTATTTGTGTTGATACCATTATAGGTATTGCCTAATCCGCTGATATTCATTGACATATAAAACCTCCTTGTAAATAAATTCAAAATCCGTTTAGAATTAACTCAATGCTATATAGTATATATCGTCATAAATCTCCAAGAAATAAGTTTCACTGTTAAGTGCCCTCTTGATTATACAGGTGGTTGTTGCGTGTTCTTCGTTCCTCTTTGGATAACTTTTGACGCAACCTCTTTTCCAAGTTCTCAAACTGGCGGATTTTCTTCTTTCCATCCTCAATCTCGGCTGTCCCTTGTGGGTGTCAATCAAAATTATTTTTCTTGGTCTGCGTCAACCGTTCCAACACCGTCATCAGTATATAGCTCGGCTGGAATTGAATTGACAGCAAGTTGTTTTTCTGGCGGTATCGAATTATACCACTCAAGCCATTCAAGGGTTTCTTCGGATAAGTCCGATTTGTTAAATAACTGTCCTTCAAATTCAACCGTTTCATTTTCAGCATCTTCCATATGACTATATAAGAAATATTTACCATCAATTAAAACCACAATATTATTTTCATATTGATATACTTTAGCACCTACAATATCGTCATTGGCTTGGAAATTCTCTTTTGGCTCTTGCGATGAGCTAACTTTGCTTTCGATTTCCCCTAAATAAGTGAACTGGCTTTCTTTATCTGTAAAATCGAGTTGACTATCCGTATATTGATACAACTTGTTATTTACATAAACCATAGGAGCCAAATCTCCAGAAATAGGGGGATTAGAGCCATTAAGTAAACGCGGAATTGTAACTACGCAAATTATAAGGCAAAGACAGGCTGCCATAATTCCCCACTTTATCCATATAGGCTTTTTCATTTTCGTTTTGTAGTTGAGTGCTTCATCAACATATTTTGTATCAAGCTCGCTCATAGCGTCAGAAAATTTCTTTGCGTTCATACGAATACCTCTCTTTCAATCAAGTATTGCTTCATTTTCTCGCGGATACGGGTCAGCCGGACAGAAATATTTTTTTCTGAAAGCCCTACAAACTCGGCTATGTCCTTGTAGCTGTCGGAAAACCAATAGCGGCGCATAAAGATAACGCGGTTTTCGATAGTCAGCGTGTCTAAAAAAGACTCAATGATACAGGCTAACTCTCTGACCTCGATTTCTTCTTCAATGTTTTTCTGGTCTGCAATACAGGCTTCAATTTCCTCCAAAGCAATCGTGTAATGACTGCTTCGTTTGGCTGCTTCCTTTCTCCAATAGATTTTGAGCGAAATATTCCGAACGATTTTCAAAAGATACGACAACAATGGGTTAGGTCGTGCTGGGGGAATGGCGTTCCATGCACCTAAATAAGCGTCGTTTACACATTCCTGCGCGTCCTGTCTGCTCCCTACTATATGGTAGGAAAGATTGTGATAGGCTTTTCCGTATTTTATGTCCAGTTCCCGTATGCCCTGTTCCGAACGCTCAAAAAACATTTCTATGATTTTTTCATCGTCTATCATCACACCGCCTCCTTTCCGGCTTCACTCATATACTACGGTTTCAGCGGCAAACACTACATCTAATCCGAAACTTTTTTCAAAAAATTACCATTTTGCTTTATTATAAAATACATAATCGCAGAACATGCAACTCCTACAGGATATGTTATTGTCATAGATGCCATTCATATAATTGTTCATACTAGACATTTTATAATACCTCCATTCTTTCATTAGGCTTTCGCATTAAAAACCGCCTCAAATGATATGTTTATAACTGTTTCTGTTCTCATCCGTTACAGCAAGTCCTGTTAATCCGGTATTCGGATCAATCCAGTCTCCATTTTTGTCATACTGGCTCATCAGGTTCTTAATTGCCTGAACATTTGTAAACATTGCACCGTTTCCATTTTTCATCATCTCACTCAGTACTGCTTTATACTTTTTACTGTTTGTGTCGATCCCTGCTGCTTTTAATTGTTTCTGTACAGAACTGCTATTCATTTGATAATCTGGATTACCAAAGACTGCTGGTCTATCTTTCAGAATGTACAAGCGATCAGATAACCACCATTCTTGCACTTGTAGAAGCCTATCTTCGTACATATAAAACCCATGAAACAGAATAGCAGAAAGATTTTGATTTTCTCTTGATTATTTCTGCATTTTTCTGGATAAAAACAGGGCGGTCAGCTCTCCATAGCCTTCCACCCTGTCATCTTATCTTTTCATAGAAGAAACTATTGATTATATTGGCAACTCACAATCTTTTAGCCAAAATCGCAGTTCCAACCAAAGTACCGATTTGATATTTTCCTTTTACCGAATCTTCTTATGCCTTAATATCAAAACTCGATCTATCAGGTACAGAAATACTCACAGATCCTGCTACAAGGCTTTGTGTCATACTTTTTACATCAGTACCAGTTACGGATAAGGTATAATCACCCGTTTCCTTTCTTTCTGCCGATTTTTCTGCACGTTTCTTTGCAGCTTTTTCTTCCTCTGCTTTTTTAGCAGCTCTTTTCTCTTTTACCTTTTCCTCTTTTTCTCTGTTCTCTTTTGCTTTTCGTTCAGCATTCTCTTTCGCTATTTTCCCATCTGGATCATTTGTACCAGATATTGCCACCGAAATATTTCCGTTTTCATCAACCTTATAACTCAGATTTGTCAAAGTGCCCAAACATCCATTAACCGCACTTTTGGCACAATCTGGAATGGCTGCTAAGTTTTCCTCCAGATACTTTGCTTTTTCCGGATCATTCATACACTTCTGTAAAAATGCACTTGAAACGGATACTGTTGTCGGAACCCCTTGCATTGAAGTCGTTCCCGTATTCACATAATGGTATTTTCCCTGCAAGTATTTTGAATAATCATTTACATTGCTATACCCCGTCTTAATCTGCTCTGTTTTTGTCACACCGGGACGTGATGTTTTTAATTCAACTGTACTTGTTGTCACGTTGCCGTCTTTTGTATTTGTACTATCCTTTTCACTATCTGTTTTTTTAACAGTATTCTTGTAATTTGAAGCATAATACGATGTGCAACTGCTGTTATTGATACCTGTAATTGCCATAATCCTACCTCCCTGTTATTGAAACTTAAAATAATTTCTATTATATTGAACGACTTGGATATTTAATTTCTCTCAGCCTCAATATGATATGTAATTACTATTTTTATTTGTAAATCATAGTACTAACATCATCAAATCTTAATGCTCATCAATAACTGCTCTCTATTAGGCTGAATCATTGTATATTTCTCCTTAAATGAGGTAATTGCACCATACATTTTCTCAGTTAAATTTTCTGGGATTTCGTCCTTTCCCCTGGTTTTTTGCTCCTCAATGTAAGCCGATGCCAAAGTTGACCTTGTGGTAATTTTTGAAATTTTATTCATTTCTTCACCAATAATTCCACGGGCATGCTGATTGGTTGTCTCCATTGTCACAAAGTCATCCACTGTTTTTTTATATGCAGCATCTAAATTGCTTAACTCTTCATCCTTTGTAAGCTTACGAGGTCCATTTTCATCAGCTACATATATTTCTCTGGTTCCATTTTCATAGCCCTTCACAATTTCATCATATAATTCTGCGTATGCTTTAACATAATTATTTGCCTTGTCAGTAATATTTAAGGCACTTTTTCCTGTATCAACATTTTGATTCTGCTGTGCTGCCTTCTTTTGAATTTCATAACTATAATCAATATCACTGATTTTTTTACTCGCTAACAGTTCCTTTCTTTGAACCACATCATCATATTTTTCCTGTCCACTCTGCTGTATACGATTACGATAATACTCCAATCCCTCATTAGAAATCGAAAGCTTCACTGATTGCCCCACTGTATGTTTTTCGTTTGTCTGACTATTTCCTTTCTGTACTTTATCAGTATTTTTTTCCATTATTGAATTCGTATTATTCATGTAATTAGATATTTTCATATCCTATTTTTCCTCCTTAAAACCCATTATCTTAGTTTCACCTCGTGGCTCACAAATAAATCTATCTATAACTTTATATCTACTGACTTCCTGCCACTTTCCGCCGACTCCCTTGTAATACCATCCAATGCACCAGCCGGTATTGGTTTACCCGCTTTCCATGTAGGATCAGCGGCTTTTGCTGCTTCTGCAAATGCCTGTCTGTATTGATGTTCATATTGTTCCATTGTCCAGCCTGCTGATAAGCGGTCATCTTTATCCATTTTTCTATATAAATTGTTATATACGCTCTCTCTTTTGGTAGTATCACCATTTAAAGTACCGTTTTCATTTAAGAATTCTTTCTTTGCCAGTTCAAACATTTCTTCCCGGCTGCTCTCTGGAATAGAAATGATATGTTTATAACTGTTTCTGTTCTCATCCGTTACAGCAAGTCCTGTTAATCCGGTATTCGGATCAATCCAGTCTCCGTTTTTGTCATACTGGCTCATCAGGTTCTTAATTGCCTGAACATTTGTAAACATTGCACCGTTTCCATTCTTCATCATCTCACTCAGTGCTGCTTTATACTTTTTACTGTTTGTGTCAATCCCTGCTGCTTTTAATTGTTTTTGTACAGAACTGCTGTTCATTTTGGACAACTGAATATTGTTGACCAAATTTGTTTTTGATGTTCCAAATGTTGTTTGAAATAAAAAACCGTAGTCCGTAATTCTTGACATAAGCGAAACCTCCCATCATTAAATTTTTTATATGTATCATCCACTTTATTTTTTTCTATCGACACACCCCTTCTGATATTTTACCTTTTCTGCACCAAGTACGATTTTTTTGCACGAAGTAAGACTCTTTACAAAAAAATAGCCAAAAATGCTCTTTTATGAATTAAGGAATAACTCAGCAGCAAATTTATTTCCATCATTCTTCAATGTTAAATCTCCATCATATTTTTTTATACTGCTCTGAACATTCAGCAATCCTATTCCACCATTTTTTCCTTTATTTGATACTGGAAAACCATTTCTCCACTTTACTTCATTACAATTATTTTCAATGCTGACAACTATCATCTTATGATATGAACCAATCTTAATGCAAATATATTTCTCGCCTTTCAGCTTTTCTGTTGCTTCAATCGCATTATCTAATAAATTTCCAAAAATAGTTGTAATGTCGATTGGTTCAATGAAATTCAAATTCACATTATCTACCTTTATTGTTACTGAAATCCCCTTTTCTCTCATAACAGATTCTTTATCTGTAAGAAGTATATTCAAGATCGGATTTTCTGTGTATTGAACCGGAATAAGCGGCTTCAACAACTCTCTGATCTTTGTTGCATATTCTCCTGCCGTTTTTTCCTGCTCTGCACCATATAACCCTTCGATTGCTTTAATATGCTTATTTACATCATGTAATATCTGAATGGTTTGATCATACTTTTTTGCCTGGGTCAAATAGTATTCGTATTGTACCTTTGCCTGCTGCTCTAATGCGATCAACTGCTTTTCGTAATAGTTCTTTTCATCTGCCATTTTTACAAAATATAAAAGGTATAAATCTGCCAGAACAATACATCCCATGTTGACTGCACACAAATAATTTTCTTCTCCATTTTTAAAATTCTCTACAATTACACTCATGTTAATCAGACTGTATAGAAGTATAATTCCATACATGATGTACCGTGTCTTTGAATAAGGGACATCACTTTTTTTCACAAACCTGTTTATGAATGTGTAATACAAAAAAATAAGTATCACCTTTGAAAATGTTACCTCAAGGCAATAAAGCATCGTTTCATTCACATTTTTTATATCTGCGGCTTGCAAAATGCATTGTAAAAGAATCACTCCCAATGATTCACAGACAGACATACAAAATACTAATGCTTCACATTCAATAATACGTCTTAAGGGTTTATCTATATCCTCATAATACAGAACATATACTATAATCCCCGTCAAAACGCCCCAGACTACTAGATTTAATATGGAATGATTGAGCATATTTATACAGAATGTAAATATTACTGTGGTAGTCTCAATCACAATATATACATATCTATTTCGACTACTCTTTTTATACTTTCCATTCATAAACTGAAATAATATCGTACTTATTATAAAACATGAAAGTGCATTACATAATAGCAGTAAAATCGTATTCATTTTTCCTCCTATGAATTTCTCTGCAAAAATTTATTTACTTCTTCTCTAAAATCGTTGCTTCTCCTTTGTGCAATCTGAAGTTCTTTTCCATTATCCATATAAATAATAAAGTCCTTTATTTTTTCAATATGCCTTAAATTAACCAGATTTCCTCTACAATTCACAACAAAATCATATGGTTGCAGTTCTTCAACCAGTTTTTCAAAGATACAATCATACTCATATGTAATATCAGACAATGCTATCAGTACTTTTCTGGATCTTTTTATGTATTCAAAATATAAAATATCCCTCAGTTTCAGTTTGATCGACAGATACTCTTTTCCATTGCTGTCAGTCACTTTATAAAAATTCTTTTCTACTATGGCATCCGGCAGTTGATTCAGAAGTTCCAATATCTGCAATTCCAGTTTATCATATTCCAATGGTTTACATAGAAATGAAAATGCATGAACTTCGTTAATGACCTGCATACAATATTCTTCATAACTCGTAATATACACTAATTTCACATCTGGAAATTTTTCTTTCAATTTTCTCCCCAGTTTAATACCATTCAGTTCTTCCATCGAAATATCTAAAATTCCGATATCAATACGACTGATATTTTCAAGCATTTGATTTGCAGACATAAATTTCTCTATATGATAAGCAATCTTTTGACTTGTAAAAATCTTATGCAGCATATTCACTGCACACTCAAGATCTGCTATATCGTCATCACAAACAGCAATTTCCAGCATATTACTCACCTTCTTCCTATCTTCCTACTATATCGGTAATTTTTATTTTTCCATTAAATAAATATAAAGTACTCTGCATATTATCTAAATAGGCTCTAAATAAATATCATATATATAGAAAATGTGCCATCATCTTGACGGCACATTTCCTATATTTTCCCCCCAAATTATATTGCTACAGTATAGAATACCATTGTCTGTCCATACTATCAGCTTCATACTGATATGTAATCAACTGATTCATGTCTTTTAAACCCGCCATTTCTATTAGGTTCTATCATTATATTATAGTTTTCATATTTTTATAGTATCCTGCATTATCCATAACACTATTATTGCCAGATGTACCCACAGTACTTACCTCAGAGTCCGAAATATTATACCCTGCCTTAAATGCAAGAATATCCTCCAATCCATATTGATTTTTATAATCCGTCAGCATATAGATATTATCTCGTATTTCCTCATATTTCGCATTGGCTTCCTGGGAGTTCATTATTTTACACATTTTCTCTGGAAGTCCGGTAATCTTCCCATTGTCATCTACGTTTATATCGTCAAATGAATACTGTCCATTTGTTGCTTTCTGAATGAACTGTTCCACTTCATAGTAAGCATTTACTAATCTATATTGTGTGTTAGAAATATCTGCTGTCTGAATATATTTTTCCCACATATCATCAGCAAAATTTTCCGATATCATATTTTTTATCTGTTCTTTGTTTTCTTCTGTAATGTCCCCGTTAATCGTAATAGTTCCAGATACATCTATTTCAATTTTCCATGATGTATCTGGCAGTTCAATTCCTTTTTCATTTGCTATTCTTTCTATTTCTGCATAAAAATCGTTTTTTATATAATTCGACTTCTCTGCTCTCTCATAATCAGATAAATTGGCAAATATTTTCACATATGCCATTTCCGACACACTTAACTGCTCCCCCTTTTTCATCTTATTTAATAATTCTTCTACACTATCCGTTCCCGAATATTTTTCATCTTCCGGCAACGCTTCAAATTGCATCTGATGTAATTTGTCAATTTCGCTTTGATATGTTTTTTCATATTTCTGCTTTATTGCATTTTTTTCTTCTGAATTATCTGCATTTGCTATTTCTTGTGAGTGCTGCACATTACTACTTGAAGTATCCCTGTTTTTCGTTTCCGTAATTTTTATTCTATAGGAACCTTCCCCGGAATCCGATGTCATATTGGAATTTTCTACTCTGATCACATAATCTGATGTAACGCAGTCCCAATTAGGTACCGTAAGCTGTTTATTACCATGTCCATCATCTGTCGCTATTCCAATCTGATTGCCATATAAATCGTACAATACTAAATTATATGCCTGACTATTCTTGCTTTCCAATGAAATCGTTATCTCTGAAGATATACCCATTTTAGAGTAAAAACTTTTTTGCGGATAAGAAAAAGAATAGTAATCTACATCATATTTTGAATCGATTGTTCCCTCTAAATAACTTTCATTATTATGCAACAATGTTCCTATATCATATGTACTGTAATAGCGATCTACCTGATCATCGTATTTCGTATGCTGATGATAACTATCATTCTTATTTGTTTTGGCATTTTCTATTAACACCGTTTGCTCATTTAATTCTTTCATCGGCGATTTAAAACTTTTTGCTGCATTTCCTGTCTCATATATTTTACTATCTACTATTCCGCCACCTATATAATGTACATAGTGTCCCATCTTATCGTCACCTCTTGGAATCCACGGATGGTATAAAAATACCATCAGTAATTTATTTATCTTTCTAAATATTTAGCCCACTATTATTCCGAAAGGAACTAAATAATCCAATGTCATCTGTGTCATTGTAGTGCAACTAGCATTTACATAAGAAATACCACTTACCCAATGTACTGTAACAGATGTTGCATAGTTTCCATCAATTGATCCTGATGGTGGATTATTGTCAACCAAGTCACTCCACCAACCACCTGTTTGTGCTAGTTTTTTTGAATAACTAGCAGTTGCTGGCGTATAATAATAGTCAATGCTTGATGCGTATGTATTATTAGCAAATGCTTTTGATTTATCCGAAAATTTCACACCTGTCAATGCATACTCATCTTCACTTCCACTAGGACAATTAATGGTCAATGTTTGCGTACTTGCTGATTGGCTAGATGAGCTTCGATTCCACTTTATTGTTGTATAATGTGTAAGATCCGAAAAGGTTGTTGTTTGTGCTATTGGCAATGGTTGTCCAGCATAATATCCATAATGATAACCGGTAGTTGCTGTTGCATCTTTTACCTTAAAAACAATATAATAATTTCCATCAATAAGACCTAAACTAATTACCTTATTCGACGTTCCTGCAATCGTTTTAGTTGTTGAATAATATCTGTCAAAATAACTGGTAACTCCCGCCTCATCCGATGAACGATATATTAAATTTATATCATTGTCAAAAATAAATACATTAACATTAGATTCTAACATAAATGTAATATTATTACAGTCCTCATCCGAAACAACACATTGATAATAATGTCCCTGATTTTCATCATATGCAGAATCATTCAGATACCCCTCTCTTAATGCCGAATTATAGTTGCTCTGACCTTTTGGATTCAGTAAGAAACCAGACATTACAAACCCTTCTGATGTTTTTGCATATGTACTAAAAATTTCTGTATTCGATGTCCATTTCTGATCAGAGAAATTATATTCCATCGTGCTTGCACTCCACATATATTTATTTGACACCCTTCTTGTATCTGCATATGCACTTGCTCCATCATTTGTTGCATCCGTAAAGTCACAAGTCACTTCTTCGGTTGCAATTTTCGATTGTAATAATGTTAAATCCGTGTCGTTATCTTCTGTATTGAAATGTACTTTATTGCCATTATCAATACTTGCCGCATTCGCTACTGAGACATTTCCTAACAGCAAACATGCTGCCAATAATATTGTTGCTATTTTTCTCTTTTTCATGAATAATTCCTTTCTGTTCATAGTTCTTTATTTTATAGTTTTTTGATTTATATAGATTCATTATTAAAACGCTTTCCCTCCCTCTATTGTTTATTTTTTAATTTAAAAATTTCGAATCATATATTTTATCTAAAAAACTATATTACTATACTTGACACACTTCCCTATATTTTTTCAAAAATATTATATTTCTAAAGTACAGAATACCATTGCCTGTTTGTACTATCAGCTTCATATTGATATGTGATCAACTGATTCATGTCCTTTAAACCACTCTTTCCATATAAAATGCTTAAAGTCATATCCGGCACATTGTTCCATCCTTTAGTTGACATAGTTGAAACCAGGTCATGTATCCAATTCTTCATTTGCTGCTTGAACTCTTTCGGAACTTTTCCAGAATCTTCAACAGCCTTATCCACTAAGTCTAATATATTCTCTCCTGACTCCGTATAATATGTCCCGTTTTTTTCCTCAAGTTTATCTAATTCATATCCTGTATAACTATAAACTTGATGATATGCTTCGTATTTCATTTTTGATTCCTTTGTTATCTGAGAACTCTCACAGCCATCTTGTGTTGAACAATAATATATATGCTTATAGAGGTTTTTTCCGTTATCTCCTACATTTAAGGCATCCTGCATCAACACCTTTGTTTCTTCATCCACGCCATCTACCGTTATTTCATAACTGTATGGATCGACAGTAAAAGTACAATCTTTCGTAATAGAAGATGTATCTACACCAGCCTGCTTTAAAATATTTGAAATTTGCGAATTTATCAATGCTCTTTCAAATTGGATTTTATCCGAATCTACACTGTCACCGTCCACTTCAATTCCCCTGAACAAAGAATCCTGATAATTTACACCATTTATCTTTCCTGTCCGGCACATCTGCATCTCATAATTATATGCAATCCTACGTTCTGTATCAGTCAGATTAGTCTCGTAATACTCTGAACTCTTATCAAAATACTTGGAATGAATATAATTTTCAGGATTGGAATGCGTTTTTGCTTCTGCGGCAAGTTTAGAATACTTTTCCGTTAATGCCTCCCTAAATGCTTTACCTGTACTCATATATTCACTTGTTTTCGCATTAATCTGTGTTCCTGCATTCTCAATGATCTCCTGATTCGTTTTTTTGGCTGAAGCTATATAGGACTTTAAGTCAATGCTGCTATCAATACTTGTATTATGTGTTCTTCCACTTGTACTTTTTGTAAGTTTTTCCTTTCCTGATGCGCTTATCGTCAAAGTATCTCTTGTGCCTATACAACCATTGCTTCGACTGATTGTCGCTTTTTGTTGTTGACCAAACAGGACATTAAGCAATGACTGATTAGCATAAATTCGGCTGTTAAAAAATATATTCATAATATCACCAACCTTCTTATTATATATCGAATTATCCTAACCTTGTTTGTAATCTTTTCTTTCTTCAAAATTATAGAATTGATACTATGCATATGTATCAAAACCTACCTTATTTTTAGTTGTCGCTTCTATAGCAATCATATTTTCTGTTTTTTTATCTTCTTTTTCTTTATCCTCTTTCATTCTCTCTAGCCATTTGTCAATTTCTGAATCCGTACCAGTCTCTCCAAAAATGCCACAGGTTGTCATTTCGGTTCCATTATTTGTAAACTTAAACTCCACTGATATCAGTTTACTACCATGACTTATTGCCGCCTTCTGTGCATTTCGTATAACATCTGGCATAATTGCTAAATTTTCCTCAAGCCATTTCGCAGTTTTTTCATCTCCACATGCCTTTCGCATTACACTTCCGTCAATCAATACAGAAGCATTTTTGCATGGAGTCAAACATTTATACTTGTTAGTCAAATATTTTGAATAGTCTGATACATTTTTAAACTTATTGGCTGAATTCATAGTGTATCCTGCATAATAATTCTTTTCACTATTCTTTGATGGCTTTACATTTTCATTTTTTACATTTCCGTATGTGTATGTATTGGCATACGATGATACTCCATTAATTCCCATACTGCATCTCTCCTTTCTATTTAGCCTTGATTTTTTATTTGCAGGCTATTGGGTTTTGTTCGATACGCTTACTGCCATTGTAAAATTTGCCTCATAAGAAGCTACTGCCTGACTTATTGTGACAGTCTTAGCAGACGAACTACTCTCAGCCACCAATCGAGTTCTGGCATCCTGAGCTGATAACCTTTTATTTTGCACATATTCTTCATAAGCTGTTCTTTCCGCTTGTTTTTTCTGAATCCGCTTTTTTTTCTGTTGTTGCTTTACCTGATTTTCTATTCTATTTTTATTTTCTATTCTGCGCTCCCAAAAACTATTTTTTGACTTATCATTAAAAATCTTTTCACCATTCCCATTGTTATAACCGGCACTCCACATCTCAGCATGACATTCTTCTTTTGATGCTCCATAATATATTGTAGAAAACGCTCCTCCACATATACCGGACCATTTATCTGGTTGTGACCAACCCACTTGCAAATCATTTAATACCCATGCTTCATACTCTGGATCATTCTTCATTGCTTCAAAACCCGCCTCTGAAATTGTAACAGATATTGACTCGCCTGCTCTTGTGGGGTGCATTGGAATTTGAGATATTTTATTGTAAATGTACTGCTTGTATTCCACCATCGTCATATCTTTAGCAGACACAGAACCTATTTTTGAATTGCCCACTATACTTCCACTAGCTTCGCTCTTTTCTCTTACACTATCCGCAAACCTTGTATCTTCCTTCTCCTGATCTTTAGCCGCATTTTTCTGCTGGTACTGATTGTAAGCCCGTGTCATATAGTTCACATTAATTGTATTACTCATAGTAACCTCCTTTGCTTTCTTTATCGGATAAAATAACCTGTTCTCCCAGTCCCATATCATCAAACGACCATATTACGCACACAAAGACCATCTCTTTACAAGATGACCACTGCCTTAAATTCATTTTCATCGCAGGAAAGCACCATATCACCGCCATATTTATCCACAACTGCTTTTACATTTAACAATCCAATACCGTGATGATCCCCTCTTTCAATTATTCAAATATCCCTGATCCAGTTCTTCTTTCGACCAGACTCTTTCATACGTTCCTCCAATTTCGTCAAAAACGTTTTGCCATGTAGAAAATTTATGGATTTCCTCCATGCTATCCTTGTGATTCTGAAGCCATTCATACAGCTTTTCATACATAGAACCAGAAAACCGGACACTCCAATTGTTTTTATAATTTTCATTGTCACTGTATGACATTCCATCAGCTCCTATGGATATAATTCCCTGATCTGTCCGTTTTGCCATTCCTCTAATCTCTAAATCAGCCCAGATAAAACCTTCTTCCCGACTCTCAATTAAATTAGGGTATTTGTCAAAATACATCTCCGCTAATTCTTCATACCTCTTCCGATCCGCTTCATTTTGCAGAAGAACCTTGCCACCTCTGCCTTCTTCACCGTCTTTTACTAAATACTGGATGCCGGTACCTGAATGTGTATTTAATGTAAATCCCTGCAAAGTCTCCACATCCAGCGAATCTTTATCCATTACATTCTGCAATGCATCTTTTAATTCATCATCTAATACCAGGGCATCGTAACTCATCGTTCCATGCTCAGAAATCAAAAACTGCTTTCCTGTTGTTTCATCCTGTCTTATTTTTATATCAGAATAGGAAAATGCCCCCAAACGCTCCCCGTCTTTATTGTATATATCAAAACATTCAGCTTCATTATCGGGTACGATTCTATAATTTTCGGATTCGTACTCTGAATATTCCTGTTTCAAAGTATTTATCGTTTTTCCTGACAGTGCCAGATAAGAATCCATCACTGTACTTTTCTTAGCACGATTGATATCCGCTCTACTGCTAATATCCTCCTTATCCACCGTCTGAGCCAAAGTGTCAGCCCACTTATTCTGGTTCCGATTTGGTTTTAGGTTGTTATAACCTGTTGAATAACGGCTCTCCGCTCCTATACTTCCAATCATTTTTTAAATTCCTCCCGGCATTTTATTCTCTTATTTTAGATGCCAACACGGTATAAAATTCTTTTTCCTGTTGCAGATATGCTGCCCTTTCATCTGTAACGGCTGCCAGCGGATTTTCTATTCTCTCCAATACTTTGTCGATAGCTGCTAAATAACTTTCTTTCGTTTCACCAAAAATATTGTCATCACCACCTGTCAGAAAATCCTGCTCTACCGATAGCTGCGTTAATATACTGGTTACATCCGTTTGAAATGGATTAAAACCAGTTTCTTCCAATGTTTCCTGCCATGCTGCCTTGACACTCTGCGGCACTGTCTGAAGGTAATAACCACTCATATAAGCAATCTGCTTTTTGGTTTTTTCGTCTGCAAACTGATAAGTTCTGTTATTCGCTTTTTTTGTACTTTTTCCTTTCGATGGAATATAAGACCAGTTTGGTTCTCCATTACTACCAGAAGTAATTAGCTGTTCCCTTCCAACTGTTCCTATATTTGAAAAAGAGATTCCCATAAATCACACTCTAGCTTCAAACATACTTTGGCTAACACCTTTCATCCACATATTCTGTGCTGCTCCATATCCTTTTTCCTGCCCTATATCATACAATCCACTGCTGTCAAAGCCTATTTTTAATACCAAATCATTTTCTTTCTTCCAGCCATTTTTAGCATATTGCAGCCATCTCTTAGAATAAAGTTCATACCCTGCACCATTTTTAGATTTTTCCTTAAACAATGCAAGTAAATCTGTACCATCCTCTGCAATAAAAGTACCATTTTTATATGTCGCATTGCGTGCATCATACCCGGTTGTCTCATACACTTCATGCCATAAAGAATATTGGTTTGCCTTTGTCATATTTGCCTGCGAATTAACAATTTCATTATCTGCATCATGCATACAAATCCACGCATGCGTCCAAATATTTTTTGCATTATCTCCTTCATTCAGCAATTTTTCTATCTGCGATAATGTATCTCTATCTGCATTTCCCGACACCGTTAGTTGATATGTATATGGGTCAATAGAAAATACCAAATCTGCCTGTTTTGATATTGATATCCCATTCTTTGAAAGTAGATTTGAAATTTGCTGATTTACAACACTTCTGGCATGCTGTTTTTCCCTGTCAGTATTGCGTACATAACCAACACTTCTTGAACCACCTGTATATACATCCTTGTAATTCCTTAATGCATAATCATACCGTGCAAATCCACCCACAGGTTTTCCTCCGGATTGTAACATTCTTTTCTCTGTACGGTAAGCTATGGAACGCTGGTCTTCTGTCATATATGAGCAAAAGTTAGGTGAAGTCACATCACAATATTTCGATATGACATATGCCATTGGATCAGAATGCGACATATTTTCTTTGTACATTTTATCATAATGCTCCCGCAAAACTTTTTGTACGAAACGATCTTCCTCTGTAAGTCCATCATACTGATATCCTACAGTTGTACCGGCGCTGGAATTATTGGGCAGCTTGTTTAAATCCCTGCCAGCTGGAATGTTGTTATAATAGTCAGAATTATTTACAGTAACCATATTATCCCCCTGCCTTATATAAGTCTT
Organism: [Bacteroides] pectinophilus; assembly: GCA_025146925.1. Classification (NCBI taxonomy): domain Bacteria; kingdom Bacillati; phylum Bacillota; class Clostridia; order Eubacteriales; species [Bacteroides] pectinophilus. Next base: position 2,472,550 of record CP102260.1, read on the forward strand.
ATAATCTGTATCTTTAAATTCCTCCCGGCATTTTATTCTCTTATTTTAGATGCCAGTACGGTATAAAATTCTTTTTCCTGCTGCAGATATGCTGCCCTTTCCTCTGTAACTGCTGCCAACGGATTTTCTATTCTCTCCAATACTTTGTCGATAGCTGCTAAACAACTTTCTTTCGTTTCACCAAAAATATTGTCATCACCACCTGTCAGAAAATCCTGCTCTACAGATAACTGCGTTAATGTACTGGTTACATCCGTCTGAAATGGATTAAAACCAGTTTCTTCCAATGTTTCCTGCCACGCCGCCTTTACACTCTCCGGCACTGTCTGAAGGTAATAATCACTAATATATGCAATCTGCTTTTTGGTCTTTTCATCTGCAAACTGGTAGGTTCTGTTATTCGCTTTTAACTGTTCATATGCCGCCTGCGCATCACTGTTCGCTTCTGACTCATACCAACCATCTTTATTTTTGCTATATTTCATACCATTGACCGTAAAATCTTTGGAAGTGTCTACACCCAGATAAGACATAACATCCGTAATTCCCTCTGTATACCGGGCATATTCCTCCTTTGAATGTGCTACAGTAGTCATTGTCCCACCTGCATTTCGCAGCATGGATGCCAATGCATCTGCCATTCTCTGTGCTTTTACATATGATTGTGTATCATACGGATTATCTCCACCAGAAACCTCTACTCCATGCGCCGTAACCGTAAGCACATGACCTCCATTAACACGGATTCTTTGCCCTTCCGCAATATTAACAGAATTATTCTGTCTGCTAAGTGACGAACTCTTCGCCAATTTTATAGGTGTTTTTAACACTTGAACCAAATCTTCTACCGGATTTAGTAAGTGCTGCGACATCGCCTCATTATAGGTTTCCTTATCTTTAATAGCTGTATTTTTGTAATTAGATGTAAGTCCTCTTGTATTAGGATTAATATAACTTGATATTGACTGCATTGTCTCAATCTCCTTCGTTTATTCTAAATTCTCTTTTCCTTCTATGTCCAAATAACTAAGCCTTATTTATACTTACTATTTGCATTTGGCAAATTAAGATATGTATCCATACTTTTCGTCCAAAGCAACGATAAGTCAAACCTTCCCAATTTGTTTAAATCTTCTATGCTTTTTTTGAACATTGAGATAAAATCTCTTCTGTCGTTAAGTCCCATATTACCAGCTTCAAGCGGCAAAGATGTGAAACCTCCCTGCTTCTCCACTTTGTAATGTGCCTCCAATGCACGCATTTCGACTACTGTAGCACTTGATGGATTAACGTCATTGATATATATTCTTTGTTCAAACTCTTTTCCATTTTCATCCACACCTTTCGCTAACACCACCGGATTTTCATCCGTCGAATCATCCGCATATTTAAGACAATAAGAAAGACCGGTGCCATTACCTCCTGTCCACAACATATTATCTGTTGTGAATATCTGGTATACCTTTGGTGTTTCAGCCGTATAAAATGTCTTTTCCGCAGATACTGGGGCTTTCATATTATTGCCTTTTTGTTGGCGGTACATTGAAGATACCGTATTTAGACCAGAACCAATGTGCATACTTCTGTTCCTCCAATCATTTTATCTGAATTGTAAATGTACTGCTTGTATTCCACCATCGTCATATCTTTAGCAGACACAGAACCTATTTTTGAATTGCCCACTATACTTCTACTAGCTTCGCTCTTTTCTCTTACACTATCCGCAAACCTTGTATCTTCCTTCTCCTGATCTTTAGCCGCATTTTTCTGCTGGTACTGATTGTAAGCCCGTGTCATATAGTTCACATTAATTGTATTACTCATAGTAACCTCCTTTGCTTTCTTTATCGGATAAAATAACCTGTTCTCCTAGTCCCATATCATCAAACGACCATATTACGCACACAAAGACCATATTTTTACAAGATGACCACTGCCTTAGTAGAAGCTCTGTATCTCAAACTCTTTGAAATACAATGCTTCCCTGCATTTTCTATATCGTCATGTTGATATTATTACTTTACTATCCTGCACACTCTCTGAGAGTGACTGTATCTATCAAAAAAGAAGCCAGCAGTTTATTCACGCACTGCTGACTTCTTATAATACTACTCATTTTATTTACTTCGCTGCGTCTCAGACAATTTTTTTATTTTTAAACATAACCTCTGTTTTCCCGCCATCCCTTTACATACCACCTGATTCCAACATATACCAGTTGCACGAATAATAAGAGAAATAGCAGATTGATTGGCAATACTTCCTTTATCCAATCCCCAAAGTAGATAGCTATTGCCATACTTACAAGTATCACCATTATGGTAATCATATCCCAACAGTATTTCTTATATAGCCCTGCAATCTTTATTTCGATGAATGCCAAAAGTATTCCCACACCCACCAGACATCCACCGCAAATCAATATTCTTATCAGCCAGTTTATAATTCCAGCAACGACAGGATTGGATATTCCATCACTAATCTGTGCCACGTTCTTTCCTGCCAGTACAACCCAGCCAGCAATGGTCTGTGTGAAAGTTGCGATTGTATCAAAGAATACCACGCAATCAGAAATAAATATTTTTGACCGTATCATCTGAAAAAGAGTAGTTGATACGGAATACCATATCAGCAGAAACATCAATGCTTCATACATGGCTGTTTTTGTTTTATATCTGCCTGCCAGTTTTTCCCTCTGCATATCATACTTTTCCTTAACTTTCAGATAAGCTGTCTGTTTACAATTCCCGCACTTTTGATAGAGTACCGGCTTTTCAACCGGTATCTCTACTTTTTTCTGATGGGAGAGTGCATAATCCCGTTCCTGTTCTGCCTGTCTCTGCTTATCTCGACATTCCTCTATCATGGCTTGGACGGTGTGTGTTTTCTCTTTCTCGCTCTGCAACAATTCTTTTGTTTTCCTCAAGTCGTTCTTTAAGGCTTGAATGTTCTCTGTTTTGTTCTCGCTGTTTAACTTCTCGTTCAAGGTCAGCGATTCGTCGAGCTGCACTTTCAGTTCCCTGATAGTCCGGTCTTTCTGGTCGAGTTCTTCCTGCATCTGCTCTGTCAGCAGAAGCAACTCTTCCAGTTGATCGTCGCTCTTTGAGTTTCTTAATTCGTTCATCAATCAACCTTCCTTTCTCTAATTGCTGTTCAAGTTCAGTAATTCGCTGTTCTGTTTCTGCAATAGCCGGTTCTCGCTGTTTAATTTCTGTGCCAATTCCTGCCATTGCTGATTTTCGTCTGTGAGTTTCTGTATCTGGTCTGTCTTTTCTTCCAGAAGCATCAACAGTTCTTCTGTATCCGGTAAGATTTGTAGCAGCTCTGACAATTCTTTCTCTAATTGCTGCAATCGTTCTTCCTGCTCCTGAAAGCACATCAGCTTCTCGTCCTTTTCCTGTATCTCCTGAAGCATCTCTGCCATGATATTCTGCTGTTCCTCTATCTGTGTAATCATTGCTTCCATCATGGGAATTACTTCTTTGCTTTCTTCTAATGTCATTCAACCACTCCCTCCACATCGACAATGCACCGGATACCTTACCAAAGGTTGCAATTACCTTTTGCAGCAGTGCATTTTGTTTTTTTATCATCTGGTTTTCCTCGACCTTCCATGAACCTTTCCTTATCTGCCCGGTGAGATATTTTTCCTCAATCTTCCTTGCATCTGCACCCTCATGAATCGTAGGGACTTTCAATTTGCCCTGTCTTTCATAAGAGCGGTGGTCAATCAGATTGTCTATGGATAAATGCCGGTTACACATCTTTGCCCATTCGCTTCGCCATAACTCACAATTCTTTGGATTGTTCCAGCCGGTAGCGTCAGTCAGAACCCTTTTCCATTGTTTTCTGTTTCTTGCCCCGACTTTCTGTACTCCGTTTTCATCAAGTACCGGAATACGGATTCCATGACGGTCTGGATTTTTCTTATCCTGCCACCAGTCCGGGTGGGATTCATCAACCACGATATTTCCGTCAGTATCTCTGACAAAATCCCAGTCCTTGACTTCCTTGCTGCCCCATGAGTGGTCTGGATTGAATGGTCGCATGGTTACAAGTAAATGCACATGTGGGTTCCCGTCGCCCTTATCGTGTATGCTCCAGTCGGCACACATTCCCTCGTCCACGAAAGTCTTTTGAATATATTCGGTTGTATAATCAATCTGTTCCTGTCTGCTCCATTCTTTCGGCAGGGAAAATTCAAATGAGCGTCCAAGCTGTGCATCTGCATTTTTTTCTATCTTCAATACCTCATTCCATAGACGCTGTTTCTGAAATGTGATTTTAAACTTTTCCAGTGCGGCATCTTTATCATCCGCTCTTTTATAACGGATAGACTGTTGAAACCTTTTTATATTTTCTTCCGGTACATGCAGCCATTCAGGAGGTGCATTTTCGCACATCATCAGACTGGTGTAGACGACTTCCTTTTTGGAAGTATAGTAACTGATTCTGCCTGTTTCCTCATTCTTCATCACATCTCCATTAAGATATGCCGATGCGGATATGACAGATTTTCCTTTACTGCGCCCGACAATCTTTACTGTAAAGTGAAATATCGCCATGATACGATTCCCCCTTTCTGCCGTATCCGGCATTGATTTCCGACAGCATCTTCTTCTGGTTTGGCAGAAGTGAAGCTGTCGGAACGCCCTCTGCGCAAGAGTGCCCCCTGCGGCATGAGCAGGTCTGGCTGAAAGCCCCGCCGACGGAACGAGCCCGGCAAGCGTAAGCGCAGACCGGTTGCCACTTGTGGCAAACTTATAAGGACGACCTCTGGTTGTCCATAAGTGCGCCCTTCATTCAAAGGCAATGAAGGGAATGGAAAAACCACTCCCTCCGCCATTACACTTCCTCCATATCTGTAAGTGGCTCTTTCTGCATCGCCTTTGAGAAAAACTTTCCGTTTGTTTCCTGCCTTTTTAAGAAGCCTATCAACTTTGGTAAATCTTCCTCCTCAATCGGACAGCCAAGAACCGATTCCACCGCACCGCCAATCTGACAGAGCCTGTGGGTTCGTTTTTTACTTTCCTCGGCTTTCTTTCTCTTTTCCAGTTCCTTTCGCTGTGCAATGAGCTTTTTGGTAGCTTCGATGCTTTCCTGTTCCTTTTTCTCTAATGCACGTATTCTTTCTTCATAAGTCTTTGTTGATTTCGCCATATCGTCTTCATCCTTTCTCTTATAATCAAATCTTGCTCTGCTAAGATTTGGCACACGATTCTGGTCAGCTCTGTTGACATAATTCCAATCAGAATCGTGGTGCATCCTTGCGGAGCATTATCTTGTCGATGTTTTTCCGACAAGATAAACATTAGTTCCCGGTTGCATATCAGGAGAAGCACATGGTATAATCCTCTTGCGTGTAGGTATATCATGGCTTCGGTCTGATAGAACCTTTGGCGGTTTCGTAGGAAGCCGCCTTTTTAAGTTGCCACATTTCTTGTGACAGTTTTTACATTTCCTTTATCCCTCAGATCTCGCCCCTCGTTGGCTTCCATGAACTTTTCCAGAATGTCAGTTTTAATAAGGACTTTTCTTCCGACTTTTAATACCGGAAGCTTCTTCCATTCAACCAGCTTTCTCAAAGTGTTTCTGCCAATTCCTGTATAGTCGGCTGCTTCCTCGATGGATAATGCAATCTTTCTTTCCGTCATCTTGTCACCTCCTTATGAATTGCATTATGCAATTTTTGTTGTGCTGTTAGTATAGCGGTTTTATATTGTGTTGTCAAGCGTTATGAAATTTTAAAAATAATTATTATATTGCATATTGCAATTATGTGAGGTACATGCTATAATTCATACATACCGAAAAAGGAGGCAATCAGCATGAAAGATAAAGAACTACGCAAGCTGATAGGCAGCAGGGCAAAACAGCGTCGTCTGGAATTAAATCTGACACAGCCTTATGTTGCAGAGAAGATGGGAGTTACCGCTTCCACAATCCTGCGTTATGAGAATGGTTCGATTGACAATACCAAAAAGATGGTGCTGGAAGGTCTTTCGGAAGCACTTCATGTATCTATTGAATGGCTCAGAGGGGAAACCGATGAATACGAAACCGATATTACGGATAAGAAAGAATTACAGATTCGTGATGCAATGGGCGATATTCTCAAACAGTTACCTCTCGACCTTAGTAAAAAGGAAGATGCTTTTTCCAAAGATTTACTGCTGTTGATGTTAAAGCAATATAACCTGTTTCTGGAATCATTCCAGTTTGCCTGCAAGAATTACAAGGGCAACACGAATGAAGCTGATATTGCAAAAGTAATGGGGTTTGAATCGAATGATGAATATAACGAGATTATGTTTCTCCGGGAGATCACCCACACTGTTAATGCCTTTAACGACATGGCAGATATCGTAAGGCTTTATTCCAAGAAACCGGAAATGGCAGAACAAAGGCTTGAAAATCTTTTATCAGAAGTTTTGTATGAGGATTCCGATTCGGTATAGAACGACAACCGGAGTTATGATATACTTACACGCAAGAAGCATTTCATCAGTTCCGATTGTCTGATATCGAAAGGAGACACACGATTATGGCAAAAGGATCTGTAAGAAAAAAAGGAAAGAAATGGTACTACCGCTTCTATGTAGAAGATGCAAGCGGCAATCTGGTTCAGAAAGAATACGCTGGAACAGAAAGTAAAAGTGAAACGGAAAAACTGCTCCGTCAGGCAATGGATGATTACGAAAGCAAGAAATTTGTCGCAAAGACAGATAATCTTACTGTAGGAGAACTTCTTGATATGTGGGCGGAAGAAGAACTGAAAGTCGGAACACTCAGCAATGGTACAGTGGAAAATTATCTTGGTGCAATCCGTTGTATCAAGAAACATCCGATTGCAGAACGCAAATTAAAAACCGTTACTGCTGAACATTTACAGGCATTTCTCGATCTGCTTACATTCGGTGGGGAATTTCCAGATGGAAAAGTGAGAAAAGGATACAGTAAAGATTACATCCATTCCTTTTCAGCAGTATTACAACAGGCTTTCCGGTTTGCAGTATTTCCAAAACAGTTGATTACTTTTAATCCTATGCAGTATATTAAGCTGAAAAAACAGGCAGAGGATGTGGATTTATTCTCAGATGATGAGGTAGAAGAAGGCATACAGCCTATTTCCCATGAAGATTATGAGAGACTGATAGAATACCTCAAAGTAAAGAATCCACCTGCAATCCTGCCAATCCAGATCGCATACTATGCGGGACTTCGTATCGGTGAAGTTTGCGGATTGACATGGCAGGACATCAATCTTGAAGAACAATGCCTGACCATTAAAAGAAGTATCCGCTATGATGGCACAAAACATAAAAACATCATCGGACCGACCAAGCGAAAGAAAGTAAGGATTGTTGATTTTGGCGATACTCTGACTGAAATACTGAAAACCGCCAGAAAAAAACAGCTTAAAAGCCGGATGCAGTATGGTGAACTTTACCACCGCAATTTCTACAAGGAAGCACAGGACAAAAACAGAGTGTATTATGAATATTATCATCTGGACGGAACCGAAGAAATCCCGGTAGATTACAAGGAAATCTCCTTTGTCTGCCTGAGACCGGACGGATGTCTGGAACTGCCAAGCACACTCAGCATTGCCTGCCGATCAGTTGCAAAAAGGCTGGACGGATTTGAGAATTTCCATTTCCACCAGTTGCGACACACCTACACAAGCAACCTCCTCTCAAACGGAGCTGCCCCAAAAGATGTGCAGGAACTGTTAGGGCACTCTGATGTCAGTACCACAATGAATGTCTACGCCCACTCTACAAGAAAGGCAAAGCGGAACTCCGCCAGACTTCTTGATAAAGTGGCAGGCAACGACTAAATAAAAAATTCCCTTATTTCCCTTGCTGATTCCGCATAAGGTCAAAAATAAGGGAAAATACATATCATTTCACTATTTAAGGGGCTGGAAAGCCCGTAAAATAAGGAAAGTTCAAGAAATCTCTCCACAAATTTCGATTTTTCGTTCTCAGCGACTTCCCAATAAATGGGAATTTTATAACTTATCAATCCCAATATAATATTATCATATGGTCTATCTTCTTGCGGTCAGTCAGCTCTATAATATGAGGATTATTCTCTTCCTGAGCTATAATCCATACTTTATAGTTTCCACATTCATCACTATCTCCAACAAAAGAAATATTACTTGGTTCAGCAACACCACTTTTTTCAATATATCTCTCTATTTGGGAAATAGGTAAAACTGTGTCAATCCAAAGAGCATCGGCGTATGTTGATTTTTCTCCTTTACTATTTGTGATTTCATAGCCATAAGTAGATACATAAATTACACTATCTGAGTCAGCAGACTTAATCTGTGCTACAAAGTTTTGTAAAGGATTAATATCTTCTTCGTCTAAACAAAAACTATTATAATCCTTACTTTTTTTATCAAAGTAATTATCAAATCCCATCAGAACATCATCATTCAAATCAAATTTTCTTGAATTAAAAACTATTTCTAATATGCCCATATTTTATTCCTCAAATTCCAGTTTATTTAAGCCTTATGACCGCCGATTTGCTCGTTTCGGTCTTTGGCGGTTGCACCTTCTTCAAGGTTCATTCCCTTCAACACAGCATTCTTGCCAAACTTCTTTTTGATACTCAGCATTGCTTCTTGCATACGCCTTTCCCGTTCTAATTTTTCTTCTTCCTCCGCCTGCTTCTTCCTCTGTGCTTCGTAATCGGTAAAGAGGTCGAGTTGCTGGTATTCATCTTCCTGCTTGACGGATTTTTCATCAACAAGTTTATTCGCTGTGATTGTTATTCTGCGTACAAGCAAATGCTCGTCAACTATCCTGTCATACAAGTCCATCACGGCGTTGGTAATCAATCGAGTAGAGGAAGTCTTTTTCTCAAGATTCGCTGTTCCGTGTGCGTGCTTTGGAACTTTGCGTCCATATCGGTCAATCGTAACCTCGCCTTTGTATTGATATTTTAGGTTCGGATTACTTAAATTCTCAATATCATAGCCGATTGTCAACACAAGCTGGTCAGTTACAAGTCCTTTATCCACCAAATCAAGCACCATTTGGTCGGTCATTTCTTTTACAATCAACTTTGCCTTTTCGTAATCATACGGGCAGTGAAGTACCTGTCCTGAACATACACTATTGGTTTCCGGCTTATAGGCTTTGACCTGCTCCATCGTACAAGGTTCATATCCCCAAGCATGGTCAATTAGCAATTCCGCATTGATTCCAAACAGCTTGTAGAGCAGTTCTTCGTTATACAGTTCATTCGACTTTCCGATGGAACACCTTGCAATATCTCCCATAGTAAAAAGTCCATGTTCTTCCAGTTTCTTTGCATAGCCTTTACCAACTCTCCAGAAATCTGTAAGCGGTCTATGATTCCATAGCTGTCTGCGGTAAGACATTTCATCCAATTCGGCAATTCGCACACCGTCCTTGTCCGGCTCAATATGCTTTGCCACGATATCCATTGCAATCTTACACAAGTACATATTCGTGCCGATTCCGGCTGTTGCCGTAATTCCTGTTGTTTTCAAAACATCCTGTATCATCGTCATGGCAAGTTCCCTTGCAGTCATCTGATAGGTATTCAGATAATTGGTTGCATCTATGAATACTTCATCAATCGAGTACGGGAAAATATCTTCCGGAGCAATGTATTTCAAGTAAACACTGTAAATCTTGGTACTATATTCCAGATAGTATGCCATACGAGGTGGTGCAACGATATAATCAATCTCCAATGCCGGATTCGCATTTAATTCTGTACTGTCATCAGACGAACCAGTAAATGTACGATTTAGTGCTTTCCACCTTCGGGTATTATTAGCTTCTTTTACCTTTTGCACGACTTCAAACAAGCGTGGTCTGCCGGGTATCCCATAACTTTTTAATGACGGAGATACCGCAAGGCAGATGGTTTTCTCTGTCCTGCTCTTATCTGCAACCACAAGATTTGTTGTCAATGGGTCACGATTTCGTTCTTTACACTCCACAGAAGCATAGAATGATTTAAGGTCGATTGCGATATAGGTCTTTTGCTTTGCCATCATTCTATGCCCCCTTTTAAAAATCCTTTGAGTAAATTATGCTATCGTTAGTGTCAATCCTCGGTATAAAAACCATCCAATACATATGTTGTGACTGGTGTTATATACAATTCATATTTAATAACCAGTCTGATTAAATCATTTCCGTCAATCAGTGTTATCGGCGTACCTTCTCTCGCAGCCTCTCTTGCCTTATTGGTAAATCGGCTATTAGTAATAAATACTCCATAATCGGCTTGATATTTGTTCATCGCCCCAAGAAATTGATTGATATCCGGCTCACTCACTGGATTTGAATTAAATCTTTTACACTGAATAACCACTCTGGTTGTTCTAAAATCATCGGCATCTACGTGATATCCATAACCATCAATGCCACCATCATTTGACACCTGAACGCCTTTGTTGGTAAACTCCACTCCCATCTTTGTAAGAAGTGCTCGTGAAAATTGTTCAAACTTTGCTGGAGACATATTAGCGATTGCACTCTGAAGTTTTACCTTGAAATCATCTAACAATTCGTCATCTGTGGATTCATTCTCCTCGTCTTCAACCTCCAGTGTTTCTACTGGCTTGTTTTTCGATTTGTTCTTAGTCGAATGTTCCTCCCAATAGCTTCGAGCCTTATCCCTTACTTCTGTCTTAACATCAAAATCTGTTAAATCTACATTTGCTCCATCTTGAGTAAGTGTAATCTTTGGATTGAATTTCACATAAGATATGAGTCCGACATAACTAAGCTCTTTAATAGCAAAATTAAACTTAAAATCAAATTTTTTGTACTGATTTCCTGTTTTATTAGATGTATATAGTTTCTGTTCAAATTCAGCAATATGCTCATCCAACTCACTAATTCTGTCTCTAATTTCAGAACGCTCTAACTGTCCACCTGCTTCCTGAAGGACTTGAAGGATTGGTTTAATAAGGTATGATACTTGTTCTTCTGTATTTAAATCGTCATAAAACATATTTACATTTACACCTCTCATTTACTGTGCATACTTCTTGAAATTCTCTGCCTGCTCAAGAACTTCCTTGTAAACATCATCAATGGTTACTGGCGGATAGCCGAACTCATCAAGCAGCAATATCAAATCCACTTGCAAGTTTGCCTTAATATCATCACGGGCAGACCAATCGGTATAGCGTGACTTATCATCAACAATCAGCTTTATCCTTTTGGAAAGTTCAATCATTTTATCGTCCGGATATTCAAACTCAAACTTCTTGGAAACTGCTTTCAAAATATCATAGAAAGCTTTTTCCTCATAATCTATTCCCATATTCTTGAAGGAGTTCTTTTCTGTTTTCAGTTCAGACAACAACTGTGCAAGCTGCTCCGCAACATCATCAAGGACTTCGTTGGCATACGCTTCATCACGACGTCGGTTATTATACTCATCAACAACTTTCTTGAGTCTGTCTGCAAATTCCACACCCATAATTTTATTAACTTTCTTAAACTCGTCAATCGCCTGAGAAAGAAGTCTTTGAAGTATCTTGATTTTCGTATTCGGCAACTGAATAGCATTTATCTTATCCATATACTCATCGCTGAAAATATCCACCGATATATGCTTTCCGGTTTCAAATAATTCCTCAATGCCATCCGACTGGATTGCTCCCTCAAGCATTTTGCGGACACGAGCATTCATCTGCTCAATATCCGGTGCGTCGCCCTTTGTCAACTTGAAAAGGATAGAACGGACAGCACAATAAAAATGGATATAATCTTTATCTTCATCAGAGAATTTCTCACTTGAACTACAAAGATTAAATGCCTGCTTCATTCTCTTGACTGCTGCCATAAATCTTCTTTCCAGTTCTTCAGACAACTGCACATACTCAACTGCACGGTTCAGACAGGCAAGCTGTTCGGTAGGCGAACCATTGAAGAAATCACTGCTGTTGAAGTTATGGAACATCTGACCAAGAACTTCTAACTGGTCTTTTACAATCGTGATAGACTGCTCCACACCTTCAAATTCTTCGCTCTCAAAATTCGTATATTTCTTGAGGGCAGTGTTCATGTTTTTTTTGATACCTATGTAGTCAACAATCAAGCCTTTATCCTTGCCCTCGCATACACGATTTACACGGGAAATCGTCTGAATAAGGGTATGCTGCTGAATAGGCTTATCAATGTAAATCGTATCAAGTTCCGGCACATCAAAACCAGTCAGCCACATATCTACAACAATGGCAATCTTAAAGTTTGACTTCGGATTTTTGAACTGACGGTCAAATTCTTTCCTATCCTCTTTTGTGCCAAGCATATCAAAGAGGTCTTTTTCATCATCTTTATTACGAGTCATAACCAACTTAATTTTTTCCATTGGCTTCAACTCTTTTTTATCTTTTTCACTCAGAACAACCCCGTCATCACAAATCTTCTTTTCTGTCCATTCCGGTCTGAGTTCCTTTACTATTTTATAGAAATCGTATGCTATATTTCGGTTGGAACATACAAACATTGCTTTGCCTGCTACAGTTGCACCTTCTGCCACACGGGTTTCATAATGTTTGATAAAGTCCTCCGCAACAGCACGAAGTCTGTCAGGGTCGCCAATAATAACTTCCATTTTGGCAACTGCCTTCTGGCTTTCTTCTACTTGATGTTCATTTGCTCCCTCAAGCTCACACTGTGCATAATATTCTTCAATCTGTCTTACCTTGTCCTGATTAAGCATAACCTTAGCTGCACGACCATCGTAAACAAGATTAACTGTAATACCGTCCTTAACAGCTTCCGTCATTGTATATGCGTCTACAACACCACCAAAGACTTCGATTGTTCCATCAACCGGAGTTCCGGTAAATCCAACATAAGTTGCATTTGGTAAAGAGTCGTGCAAATACTTGGCAAAGCCATAGGTTTTCTGAACACCTGACTCTGTAATCTTAACCTTTTGGTCGAGATTGATTTGGCTTCTGTGTGCTTCATCAGAAATACAAATAACGTTCGTTCTGTCTGTAAGAAGCTGCAAATCCTCTGTGAATTTCTGAATGGTAGTCAGATAAACACCGCCACTCTCTCGTCCTTGAAGCTCCTCACGAAGTTTCTCACGGGACTCAATACTTACAACAGTTTCATCCCCGATATATTTCTTTGAACCTACAAACTGTTTGGAAAGCTGGTCGTCAAGGTCTGTTCTGTCCGTAATAATAAGAATAGTCGGAGAAGAAAAGTATTTGCTTTTCATCAGCATACGGGTAAGAAAAAGCATTGTATAACTCTTGCCGCAGCCTGTCGCTCCAAAGTATGTACCACCTTTACCATCTCCTTCGGGGCGAAGATGAGCCTTGATATTCTCATACAATTTATTTGCCGCAAAGAACTGTGGATAACGACACACTATCTTCAAATCCTTATCTGAGTTATCCGGAAAATAAATAAAATCTTTAATAACTTCAAGCAAACGGTCTTTTCGGAAAAGTCCTTTTATCATTGTTACAAGAGAATTGATACCGTCCAGTTCTTTATCGTCTGAGTTTATCTTTCTCCACGCATAGAAGAAATCATATGGGCTGAAGAAAGAACCATATTTATTATTTGCTCCATCACTGATAACAACAAACGCATTGTATTTGAAAATCTCTGGAATATCTCTACGGTAACGGATTGTAAGTTGCTTATATGCGTCCATTATGGTCGTATTCTCTTGTACTGCACTCTTAAATTCAAGAACAACAACAGGAATACCATTTACGAACACAATGCCATCAGGAATACGCAACTGATTATTTACGCCTTCAATTTCAAACTGATTAACCGCTTTGAAAATATTGTTTTCGGGAGTGTCGAAATCAATAAGTTCAATATAGAGGTCTTTCTGCGTTCTATCCTCACGGTTAAGAATAAATCCATCGCAGAGCAACTTAAATACAGCTTTGTTTGCTTCATAAATTGTACCGGAAATATTACGCAGCATTAGAATGACACTATCCACCTCACTCGGTGTGATACCATCTTTCGCATAGCGATTATAGAGGTATTGCTTCAGGTCGTCCGTAAGCAGAACCTCCGTCCTTTCTCTGTGTATCTGGTCGCCACTGACATAGGTGTACCCCTCGTCTTTGAACAACTCCATTATTGACATTTCCAATGCGTGTTCATTAAAATTTGCCATTGCGTTCACTCCTTTGGTATTCTGCATCAAATTATGATGCAACTACACTTGTATAATAAGCATTATAAAGTGCTTGTACTGTTTCATAATATTTATCTTCATAAGTTTCTGCTTGTGCGTCGGTATACTCTAAGAAAAACTGACAATCAACATCTTCGCCAAACTTATTATTTATAATTGTTGCTATATTCTCAACAAGTTCCATCATCCACATACAAACGGTTTCTTCTCTTGTGTGTGCTAGACTTTGATATTCCCATACATAATCAATCGGAGGTATAGGTGTTTCCTTATCAAAATCCATTTTTTTATCTACGAAATAATAGAAATATTCATCAATATACTCTCCAATAGATATTTGAGCCACATTCAAAATCATCATCAGACGATTTTCTTTGTTTATAGGTTCAAAGATATTAGGAGTGCCGTTCCATTCTAATTCTCGGTATCTATCATAGCTTCGATGAAAATATTTTGCTCCATCATACAAATAATCCCTTCCCAAATTATATTTCTCTATATCTTGCTGAAGTTTATCTATACATCCCTGTAACCAATACTTTCCCGTAAATTGTTTAATCTTATATCCGGCTTGATTTAATATCTCATTTTGTAATTCTTCAGAACACCGGCAGTATTCCGAATAAATTTTCCTTGTATGCTTTTCAAGCGGATATAGATTAGCTGCTATAATACACCACGGCAAATAATCTCTTTCCTCTTGATTATCAATTAGAAAAAGTCGAGCTTTTTCTTGCAATGCTATACGTTCCTTTTCGCATTGCAATTTCTGTATTTCCTTTTCATGTCGTGATTGCAACCAATAAATCAAAAAAGAAACTGCTATTGTTGCCACCAGTGACAATACTCCGATTATAATCTGAATTATATCTGCTAATGACATAGGTTCCTCCTTGTAAATGATAATTTAGTGGCGGTTGGCACAGCTTCTATCCAAAAGAATGTCGGCAGAGGTGCATTGATAAATCTGACCGAGCCAGAAATGGATAGACTGACTTTGCCTGATGATTTTGAAATTCAAACCGTATCTGAATTTTGTAGAGAAACAAAATCTGGTTCTACTCCATCTCGTACCAACAACGAATATTGGGAGAACGGAACGATTTCTTGGGTAAAATCAGGCGAAGTCCATAATAATATTACGCTTCAAACGGAAGAATACATCACTCCATTAGGGTTGAGTGAGAGTTCCACAAAACTGCTTCCAAAGGACACAGTTTTAATGGCGATGTATGGCGTTACCGCTGGAGAAGTTGGTTATCTTGCTATTGAAGCAACGACCAACCAAGCTATTTGTGGTATGATTTGCAATTCAAAAGCTGATGCAGCATACTTGTACTTCTCACTAATTCAGAGCCAAGCGGCAATAAGCAGACTTTCTAATGGTGGAGCCCAAGATAACCTCAGTAAGAACTTCATTGATAACATAAAAATTGTTGTTCCTTCGTCTGAGTTTATTGAAGAACTGAATCTTGCTGCAATAGTTGAGCAAATGACCTTAAACACAAAGGAAATCGCTCTACTTGAAGAACTGCAAGCCACAGCTTTGGCTCAGTTATCAAGCCACTAAATTATCATTTATCTTCTGTTTCAAATCTATTCTATCGGTTATCGTCTTGTAGGCTTTCACTATTTTTCTCTGCTTTTCAATATCTGGTACTGGAAGTTCCACCATACAAAGCTCATTCCAATCGAAAATCTCTCTTACGCTTCCGTGTGACTTATACCTTGCATAACGGTCAAATTCTGGTCGGCTGAACCAAAGCATAAGATATTCAGGGTCAAGTTCCTCTTTATTTTCAACTTCAAAAACTGTATAAGAGCTTGAAATGATACAATCTTCTTCATCTAAATAAGCAATAGAAATTTTCTCTCCATTTCGTGAAGTAACGGGTCCGTATGCAAACTGTCCCGTTCTGACTATCTTATAATTCGATAAATCAGTTCCTACAATATTTGCGATTGAAGGAATAAATTTTTTACTTATACTTACGCCAAGCAACTTTGTTACGGCTAAATTCTTATTACGCTCGTCCACAAGTCGAATGTAATTGCCTAATATCTTATATCCTTTTTCCATTCCTACCACCTTAACCAATGTATTTTCTATGAGCAATTTTCACATTGCTCTGCTTGACCATTGCATATTGCAATGTCGTATCTATTCTTCTATGCCCCAAGAGCTGCTGAAGCTGCTCTATTGGCATTCCTTTGTCTATTGCCATTGTTGCAAGTGTTCGCCTGAATTTATGAGGGTGTACCTTATTTAATCCCAAGCGTTTTCCAAGCTGTCGTAATCTCACTTCAATACCTCCGATATTCATTCGATTATGCGGAGATTGTAATGAAACAAAAAGTGCTGGATTGTCGTCCTTTCGGCTATTTAAGTAATTCTGCAAATGTATTTTTGTTCTTGCATCAAAATATACTATTCGCTCCTTATCGCCTTTGCCGAAAACCACACATTCTCTTTCGTTAAAGTCTATATCCTCACGATTTAGCAACACCATTTCTCCGACACGCATCCCCGTTGAAGCAAGCATATCAATCATCGCCAAGTCCCTGAGTTCTGTGCAATTATCTCTCATCAATTCAAGTGCTTCATCTGAATAAGTTTCCTTAATGTTTGTTCCGGTCTTAACCTTATGTATTCGCCTGACCGGACTTTTCAAAATATAATCCTCGTCCTCAAGCCAAGAGAAAAAACTGGAAAGTATTCGTCTTATATTATCTATCGTAACTTTACTTGATTTTTTCTTTGCTTGATACTCTGTCAAATAACAACGAATGTCGTCAGTTACGATATATTTGATACTCTTTCCAATACCATCAAGCATTGACTGTATCGTTGCATTATAGTATTTCAGAGTTTTCTCAGAACAGCCTTCAATACGCTTTGCCGATAGGAAAGATTCTACTAAATTCTGTTCTGAAAGTTCCTCATCTTTTTTTATCTTTGTTACCTCATAATCAAAAAGTGTATACTGCAACACCTCTTGCAATCTTTCTGTCTGTGCGTTATTCAGATAAGGTAACATTCCTTGAATAACATCAGTGATTAGGTTCTGTTTCATAGTCAATTCTCCTTTTCTTTTTTAAGAGAACGACTACCAGTGGCAGTCCCTTGTTTTAACTCCCGCCACTGATGGG
This sequence comes from [Bacteroides] pectinophilus, assembly GCA_025146925.1. Classification (NCBI taxonomy): domain Bacteria; kingdom Bacillati; phylum Bacillota; class Clostridia; order Eubacteriales; species [Bacteroides] pectinophilus. The sequence goes on from CP102260.1 coordinate 2,489,899, forward strand.
AGTTCTATTGTAAATGATAATTTAGCGGCTTGACATTGTTGTAAGAATTATTTTCTGCAATTCTTGCAGTTTTTCTATTTCAGAAAGATTTTCTTCTTTGCAATAAATAAGGCTCATAACCTTTTGGGAGAAAGATTTCTGTAATTCAAGTGGTGGAATTGCTATTCCATAAGCATGAACATCGTTTCGATTTAATGTAGGAACTGCACTACCACCAACAAAGCCATCATAATTTAGATTTTTGAGCAAATAAAATACCCACAACGGTTCTGCTTCATAAATTTGTTTTACATAGAGCGATGTGTTATGTGTCCAACAGTTGCAAAGGTACAATCTTGGGTTGCCAATATTGCCGCTTCGTCCCATTACAATAACAGGAGCTTCAGCAGTAAATTCATCATGATACCCAATTGTTCCAGTTGAACCTGCAACGGGATATTTACCACCAGTCATTTCAGTTCGAGGTAAATCATGCCCCCTTTGTAGTTGCAACACATCGCCAACAGTGCCTTGTTTCCAAGAAGATTTATCTGAGTTGGACTCAAAATATTTTTGATACAATGTTTGAGCAGTATCGTCTAAATTATCATTTATCTTCTGCTTTAAAGCAATTCTCTCCGTAATTGCCTTATAACTGTTCACTATTTCAAGCTGGTTTTCAATAGGCGGAATAGGCAATTCTAGTCTGCAAATATCGTCCCAAGTAATCCCACCACGTACACTTCCGTCAGTATGTAACCAACAAATACGGTCAAACTCCGGTCTGCGAAACCACATCATCAGATAATCTTCATTCAAAATGCTGTTATCTATTACCTCAAACATAAAATATGCCGGAGAAACAATAGCAGGTTTTTCTTCATCATACAATGCAACCGGAAGTCGTTCATCACGACCAACATGCATTGGATTACATGCAAACTTTCCTTTTGTTATCAGTTTATATTTACTCAAATCCGTACCAATGACATTTGCAACCGACGGCATAAAGAACTTGTCTATGTTAATTCCCAAAACTCTGTCTGTTATGCTTTCTCTGTTCCGAGTATCAATCAGTCGGATATGGTTTCCTAAAATATCATAATTCGATTTCATATCCCAACTCCTTAAATACAGCAAGCAAATCTGATTTGGATTTTTCCTCTTGAACAAGAAGTTCTTTGAGTTCTCCCTGCAATGACTTCATTTTTGTATCAAAGTCGATGTTCTCATCACGGTTGACAAACTCAATATATCTGCTTGGTACAAGAGTAAATCCTTTTTCTTTTACTTCTTCAAAAGAAGCAGAATAGCAAAACTCCGGCACATTCTCATAAGTTTCCTCATAGCCTTCCTGCTGCCAGTTATGATATACACTTGTAACTTTGGCTCTATCTTCCTCTGTCAATTCAATGTACTTCTTCTCATAAGGACTGCCCATCTGTCGTAAATCCATAAAGAGTATTTCATCTTCTCGGTCACGATAGCGTTTGAGCTTTCCGTTCTGTTCCACAACACGAGCCTTTTTATTCTTATTGAGTACCCAAAGGGTAACGCTGATGTCAGTGGTGTAGAAAAGGTTTCTCGGAAGAATAATAATCGCTTCTACCAAGTGATTTTCTATAAGCTGCTGCCTGATTTTCAGCTCTGTACCATCATCAGATAATGCACCATTGGCAAGCAGGAAACCTGCCACACCGTTTTGTGAAAGTTTAGAAACAATATTCAGTATCCAACCATAGTTTGCGTTGCTTGTTGGTGGAACTTCATATCCATTCCAACGAGGGTCGTCTACAAGCTCATTCTCGGCTCTCCACTGCTTCTGATTGAAAGGTGGGTTTGCCATAATGAAATCTGCTTTAAGGTCTTTGTGTTGGTCGTTGGTAAATGTATTGGCTGCCATCTCTCCAAGATTTGCAGAAATACCACGGATAGCTAAGTTCATTTTTGCCAGTTTGAAAGTGGTATTTGTGTATTCCTGACCGTAAATAGACACTTTCTTTTTATTACCGCTGTGTGCTTCTACGAACTTGATGGACTGAACAAACATACCACCCGAACCGCAACAAGGGTCATAAAGTATTCCATCGTAAGGCTCAAGCATTTCGGCAATCAGGTTTACAATACACTTTGGTGTGTAGAACTCTCCTTTACCTTTTCCTTCTGCAAGAGCGAACTTACTAAGGAAATACTCATATACACGACCTATAATGTCGTTCTCTTTATCATCAGTGTTGATACGATTGATTTCATCAAGCAAAGAAGCCAACTTTGCCGTATCTATATGTAAGCGGGAGTAATAGTTATCCGGCAAAGCACCTTTCAGTGCCGGGTTGTTCTTTTCAATCGTATAAAGTGCTGTATCTATCTTCAGGGCAATATCGTCCTGTTTTGCGTTTTCAATAATGTATTTCCAACGGCTTTCTTCAGGAAGATAGAATACATTTTCCTGAGTATAAAACGGTTTCATATCCGCATACTTTTCGCCGTGTGTAGCAATAATCTTATTACGGCATTCCTCAAACTTGTCACTGGCAAATTTAAGGAAGAATAAACTCAGAACAACGTGCTTATACTCCGCAGGCTCAACAGAACCTCTCAGTTTATCAGCACTTTTCCAAAGTGCTTCTTCCATTGATATTTCTTTCTTTGGTTTAGCAGCCCTTGCCATCTATAATTACCTCCGTGTTTTAATCTTCATCTAAAATGACTTCGCATATATCTCCGATGTCACAGTGAAATACCTGACATATCCTCATCAGTACTTCAAGAGATACTGGCTCATTCTTATTTATCTTCGTTGCAGCGTATGATGTAATTTCGGCTGCACGCATTAAATCCTGTCTTTTCATTTGATTGTCAATCATAAGTTTTTGAAGTTTGTTATAGCATATCTTCATCAGTAACACCTCTTCATCTTATAATTCTTCTTCGTTACAGTTAACCATTTAACATTATATATTAAATTTTCAGGCATTTCAAGATTTCGGACAGAAATGTAACCTTTCAGACACTAAGGTGTCACTTTTTACAAACACCTAATACAACTCTTTTAAAGAATAATAAAAAAGAGATGCCGAAGCACCTCAATTATACATTCTATTATTAACATTCAATGCAATCATTGCTATGACCTTTTCTATCGGCGGCTCTTTTCCGTCCGGTGCAACTGCTTTCCAAAAAGCTATTGCTTCCGGTTCAGCACTTTTCATTGCTTCCCGAATGGCAAACTGCATTTCCTCTTTTACTGCTTTTTCGGTTGTTCCATTTTCTTTTGCTATTTGTCTGAAAATGTCGTTCACTTCTACTTCCTCCTATGTCTATTAGTATGTGTCTATCACTGACAGTTGTTGTTATAGCATATTTGCTCTGTCGAAGTCCCGAAAAATTTGTCGATAGCTGAAATTTTTTATACTGAAAAAAAGAAAGCTCGTCGATTAAGACGAACTTCTGTGTTTTATGGAAGTATTTGCTTTGATTGCTTCACAAGTGTATCTATAACTTCATAAATTCTGTTTCTATCTTCAGGAGCAAGTTTTTCAAGCTTCTCATTCAGCATAGAGTTCTTGACTGTATATCCCGTTTCCAGGACATCAGTAAGAACCATATCCGATGATACACCTAAAGCATTTACTATCTTTATGAAAGTTTCGAGTGACGGAATTTTCTCTCCACGCTCAACCATACCAATATAATTTGTTGTCAAATCTGTTTTCTCAGCCAAATCTTCTTGGCGTAATTTCCTCGCAAGTCGGAACTTTCTTATATTCTTGCCGATTGTATCGAGCTTCATCACATCACCTCCCTTAGTGTGTTTCCATAACTAATAGTATAGGTTAAGTCGATTTCAAATCACACGCACCCAAAGGAAGTCAAACCAACTATTAGTGATGATTCCCAACTATTTTTATGTTATACTATAAAAGTAGTAATTCACGATTGTTAATGGCGAAAGACAAATCACAACCCAAGAGCCAAGTTAAACAATCTCCATAGAATAAACTTAGGGGTAAAAAGGAATGGACGAACAAAAGATAATATTCAGTAATCGGTTTGAAAAAGAGAAATTTGAGGATTACAAAACAGATTTGGGAACTGGCAACACAATCACTCCTGACTTTACGGAAGCTGATGATTTTTTGAAATTCATACAGAAGAACCGCAGAAGTGTTCCAAGTAAAGAACGAATTGCTGATAAGGACAAATTCATCAAGACCGTTTACGAGTTATCCAACAGCTTTGAAATTGACGCTGACCTGATAGAATTTGCCGAGGGATATATCGCCAACATCTATGTAGATTATGCCTGCTACACTGGATATATCAAGAAGCTGTTAGCAATTCTTTTTATCCTTGCCGATGATATTTCCTTTTTAGACGGCAGTAAAGAAAATGCCGATATGCTTTTTAGCTTCACTTATCACACACACCATATTTTCCTGAATAACAGAGAAACAACTGATTTCTCATAATGTACCCGATGGCTACTCAACTGAGCAGCCATCTTTTCAATTTTCCAGACACCGTCTGGAATTTTTAATATGCCGGAATACCGTATCCATAGATATTGCTGCTTCCGACTGCGTACTGTCTTTGCTTGCAGGCGTCGCCTGAGTTGCCCTCTACGGTATAAACTGTGCCATTCTCACACTTCTCTACGATACCAACGTGGTCTGTTGTACCGTCGCCTTCCCAATCAAAGAAGATAATATCTCCTACCTTTGGTTCATAAGTGCGGTCTTGCCATTTTCCATTTGACTTAAACCAGTTTGCACCATCCACGCAACCTGCAAATTTCGGAACAAGTCCGCTTTCAATATACCCGCATTGGTCAGCACACCAAGATACGAAGCAGGCACACCATTCCACTCGACTATTAAAGCCGTACCAGCTCCAGTAAGGTTGTCCGCCCTGATTGCCTAGCTGTGTCAAGGCAACCTCAACAATCGCCTGATTACCTCCGGCAGTAAAGGCTCGCCCATACGGATAGTATCTCAAAACGTGAGCCGGATATTGGGTATCTCCATAACTGTCCCAACCAAGCCTTTGTGCCTGCTGAGTGGAAAACTCCACTGCATTGGCATAAGAATAACCGCCATACTTTGTTTTTGCCCAAGAAATATACCCATTACCGAAGTTGTAGCCTTGCAAGGCAAGTTTGATATGCTCCATATCTATCGGACTTTCCACTTCTGCCGAAGTAAGAGCCGCTTTCAATTCCTGAACTCCACACTGGATAGAATATTCAGGGTCTTTAATTCCATTAGGTTCGTGCGGATACCTTGTATTGAAACTTCCCTCTGCTGCCTGCATAGGGTCAAGTCCTCTGCCACCGCTTTCCTGCATCATAACCGCCTTGATAAGTTCCACATACTCAGGAATGCCGTACTCTTTGGCATACTTCTGTATGATGGGTTCATAGGCTTCTACCTCTGCACTTACCGGAGTATAGGAATTACTGTCACTTCCTCCTCCAAACATTGCTACGGCAGCACCAAACAGCACGACAATCATAATAATCAGAACCGCTATCCAACCGCCTGCGGCGATTGCTGCTACAAGTGCTTTTGTCCCTGCAATAATCGCTTTGACTGTCGCAACAGTAGCTTTCGCTGTGGCTTTAACGGTATCTGCTGTGGCTTTCGCCGCTTTCTTTGCCGTCTGAGCCGCTTTCTGTGTTGCTTTGGCTGTTGTTTTTGCTGTTTTCTGTGCTATAATGGCAGCTTCTTTGGTGGTCTTAATAGAAGTCTTTGCCGTTTGTTCTGCGGTCTTGACCGACCTTTGAACAGTATTGGTTGCACCTTTCGATACGGTCTTGACTGTCGTATTTCCTGCCGACCTTGCAGACTGTTTAATTGTTTTCTCCGTACGCTCCAGAGTTCGGATGCTCTGTTTTCCGACAGGATTGACCGATTGTTTCTGAAGCTGTTTCTCTGCACGCTTGGTCTTGAAATTCTCAATTCCCGTTTTGGCTTTCTGATAATTCTGCCTTGTTTCACGCACACCCCATCTGCCGACTTTATCCGCACGGTATGCAGTTTCGTGAACAGCCCTATCCGCTGCCGCTTCGATTTTATCGGAAGCATATTCCTCTGCGGAATTTTCCGAAGCATTGGTGGAATGTTCTGCCTTATCTTTCGTCATCACATAGGCTTTCTTCATTCGCTCCGTGGCAACTGCTGCCTTATTTATGGTCTTGATTGTACCTTTGCTTGTATCTCTTGTTTTTATATCAGCCATCGGTTTCCTCCTTTCTCGAAAAATAATAGAGAGTGGGGTTTAATCCACTCTCTTAGCGACAACAACAAGCCTGCCATTGTTTCTTGAATATTCACAAGTAGAAAGAGAAATAAGCTTGTCGCCATACTCTGCCGATACTCCGGTATCATACAGAGAAAGTTCCTTGCACTTGGCAACATACGCATCAAACTCTGCCGCATTTTCTGCGTCCGTAAACTCATAATACTTAAAGCTGTCAGAGCTGTTTGTATAAACAACCGTCTTAAAGACTGCAATCACTTCATACTGGTGTCTGTCCGTCAGTGTATCAAAGGTAATCATCTTATGACCTTCCCAAAAGCTCTTGTTTCTGTACTTCATCAGTCCCGTAAACATAGAACCGTCATTCATGTGGTGTCCGTAAATAATGATGTTATCTGAAGGTTTCTGCACATCACAATTTTCCTGCACATATGGACAGCCATAAGCGGAATAGGTCTTATCAAACTTGTGCTTCAGGTAAAAGTTCGGCTCATTTACAGACTGCACGACCGGATAGTTGATATTGGTATCCTCAACCTTTATCCAACCCACCATATCCTCATTCTGCCGATAGAGTTCAAGATATTCCGCAAGATAGTCCTTATCTTCCGAAAACGTCACTCCCTCATTTTCCTTTGGCGGCTCGTCCTCCACAATCTCCGCAAGGTTATCATAGACTTCATTCTGCTTGGCAGAGTCAATGTGATTACGGATAATAAAGAAGGTGCTTACAGACAACACTACCGTAAACACCATCGCAATAATAATATAGATTTTTCTGCTCATTTTCTCTTACCTTTCCATATCGTTTCTCTTAGGTGGAGTCAAATCTCTGCAATACTCCGGATACCTCAACTTGATACCCTCCATGAAATACGGAGCATATCCACAACAGAACAGTTCCTCCGGTGTATAGAGATTTTCCCTGCCTTCTTCCGTAAATCCATTCCAGAGATTAAAGGCAAGGTGGCAGACCTTGACTGTGCCACTGGTCTGCCAACCGCCATGCATACCTTCCGGTATGATACAGTCCCTCTTGAAATCAAACATCTTTCCGATATTCATTCTCGTTTCTTCTGAAATACCCATCACATAGAAAAATGCTCTGTGATAGCAGTCGTTGACTTTGCACTTATCCAAATTTTCTAATACAAAATCTCTGTGTGCAGCATTACGAAATTGAATTTTAGACATTGTAAATCCCTCCTTACGCTTCGCCCGGCTTGGTCGTCATCAGTTTATAAAGTTTCGTGTTCTTAGGGAATTTGTTTGCAAACGGTACAAGCGAGCTTCCCACCTTGATAAGTCCGTGTCCTGCTTCCACATTCGTGATATAAGACATCTGAAGGTCGGAAATATTCAGAAGTTTTGCAAGCTCAAGCCTGTCTGTGGAAGCCTGATTCAGCATAATGATAAACTCTGAGTTTGCAAGCATTGTTCTTGCTGTGTGGCTCTGCAAAAGGTCATCGACGTTCTGGGTAATTCCGCTTGCGTATGCTCAAGATTTTCTTCCATAACCTTTGACCTCTCCGCAATATCCTCGCAGAGTTTTACTTCCCGTCGGAGTTTTTTCAATTCTCCATTGATAGAAGCGATTTCATCTTTTGCCGTCTGAAGCTGACCATCATCAATATTTGTTCTTATCTTTTTTCGGAGATGTGTTCTTCCGGCAATCAGATTTTTCATCTGCTCCTCTAAGGAAGTCTTATATGAAAAAAGCTGTTCGTCCGTGGAAATATTTTCTCGTCCGAGCAGCCTTACTTCATCAGTAATCTTATCGAGCTTCATCAAATCATCTTTCAAAAGATAATGAAGCCTTGCGTTATTCTGTTTCTTATACTTGGGCAGATAACCAAGTCTGTAACAGTAATACAGATACAGTCCATAAAGCCCGCCTTTCTTTTTCAGCTTCTGCCCTCTGGTCTGCATACGGTACTGTCTTGGTTTATAAGTCGCCCTCTGGAACGGCTCAATCTCTGCCCATCTGTCACGATTTTCTTTGATACGCTCTACAATCCGGTCATTGGTATAATCTGCTCCGAGATTTTTCAGTCGTATCGGCTTATCGTATCCCTTTGGAATGACCGTCCAGTATTTTCGGCTTGGACTCAGGTTATAGGCATATCCCATTTCCTTGAGAGCAAACTGAAATTCTTTCAAGGTCTTGCTGTGGTCGATAGCATAATCAATGGCTTCCTTTGCAACCGAGTAGCGTGTCGGCATACCTGCTTTTTCTTTCATCGTCAGATAATCTGACTGCTTACTGCGGTTCGGATTCGGGTCATAGTAAAGTCCATACTTCTCACAAATCCTGTCTGCAACTTTTCGGAATTTGAACCACGCCTTTTCCTCTCCCCATAAATGTTTCCCATCGACGAAAGAAATAGAGTTGATGACAAAATGGCAATGCAGGTGCTTTGTGTTCAGGTGGGTTGTCACAACGACCTGAAATCTTTTCCCCCACACTTCATTTGCAAATTCCATTCCGATTTTCTGTGCCATCTCAGGAGATATATCTGTTTCCTTGAAACTCAAATATCCGTGATAGGCTTGGATACCGTCTGTCTTTTGGTACTGCTCCTTAACCGTTATGAACTGGTCACGGGCAATCGCTACATTACAGTTGATACCCTCAACATAGAACTCACGCTCTGTTTTTTCCTCGTCCTTTGCATAAGCAATAACATCTGCAAGAGCCTGATACTGTTCCGGCGAAAACTCCCTTTTGATTTTTGCAGAAGTCTTTTCGGGATTGGTCGCATAGTCAATGACCTGACCGAGCCTTTCTGTTACCGACCACAACTTTGTTACTGCCATTTCATTTCGCTCTGATTTGGACGAAGATATGTCCTCTCAATCTCTGACTGGAACTTATTCCACTTCGCAGCTTCATTCTTCAGCATAGGTGCGTCAATGAAACCGAGTGTATTTGCTTTGGCAGCAAGCTGATTGATGTTATTACCGATAGAGGAAAGTTCCCTCATCACATCATAGAAGCGGTCATCGGGTTTCTCTTTCGGCTCGTAACCTCTGATAAGTAAACGGATAAGTCCGGCTTCGGAAAGACAAGCCTTCTTTGCCTTTGCTGCCAAGTCCTGTGCTTCCTTGCGGTTAAAGCGTACAATCTTCTGAATGTTTCTCTTTCTCATAATCGGTATCTTCCTTTCTCTTTACTTTGCAATCTTTGTTAATCTGGAATAAGCACATCATCGTAACGCCAAGACAACTGCCGAGCAGTGTTCCAGCGGCGATAAGTAATAACTCTCTCAAATCAAGTTCTCCTTTCTCACGGGGTATTAGGGGCAACCCCTAACGAGCCTTTTACCGTTTGGGAAACTGTGTTTATCCAAATGGTCTGCTCGCTAAGATTAAACATCTCCTCTGGGTTGCCCCGTTCTCAGGCTACTATCTCTCATAATCCTTTGATTTCGGCTTAAAAGGTTCAGCCACGATATTGGCGCCCACTTCCTTAGAAAAGCGTTCAGGATACTTGAACTGTTCCTTATACTTCTTCATCATATCGTCCGGCAAGCTCTGAAAGCTCTCACTCTCAGGCGGTGCATAACAGATAAAGAACTTGCCGCAGATAATATCAACCATCTCTTTCTTATCGTTGTCCTGCACATAAACAGCACGATTAAGCGGAAGTCCTCTCATCTTTCCTTCCTCATTACAGATGATTGCAACGTCATCATCAAAGGGCATATATTCCTCAATATCCCCGCCGACAACCTCCTGCATTGCTTCCAGACTGTCGTCGATTACAATTTCCTTCGGGTACTTTTCCGGTTCTACCAAGAGAACTTTAATCTTTGTATCATTCATCGTTCTTCATTCCTTTCGTGTGTTTTTTTATTGTAAATTCCCATCCGCATACAAAGAAAATCGTTGAAGTCCTTACCTGCTTTTGGTGGCTCATCAACGATTTCATACTTATCCGGCAGAATAGTTTTTAAGGTCTGTGCTGCCTTTCTGCCCGCTATATCATTGTCAAAATGGATACGGATTTTCCTGACAGATGGGTTACTGCCAAGATACTTTTCCAGTGCAATCGGCACTTTACTGTCCTCAATTTTCTTTGCCGGAGAATACACCCCGGACAGCGAAACAAAGCTTATTTCTTTCCAGTCCTGCCCGTTCAGTTTTGCAAGCGTGGCATAGGATAACAAGTCAATGGCACACTCAAAGAGGTGTACTTCCTCCAAATTTTCCTTACCAAGCCGAAAAGAATAATCTTTTTTACTGCCACTGCAATCGCCCATAATCCTACGCTTATTCGTGGAACGGTAGGCTGCATATTTCGGTTCTTTCTTCTCGTCATAGCCTACAAATACAACATTGTGATACGGCAGGCTCTCAAAGATAAGGTCATTAGAGATACAGTAATTGATGATTTCAAAATCTATTCCTCTCCCGAAAAGATACTCTGTAATCACTCTGTTGGAAGCACATTTTTCAGGGAGAAGAAGCGGTTTATTTTCCTCTTTTGGCTGTGGCTTTTCATAGACCGGAGCCTGAATCGCTGTGTGTCCGATAATGGTTTCCACTGCTTCAAGGAAGCTGTAACCTTTGACCTTAATCAGATAATCCAAGGCACTCCTGCCGCCAATTCCTCTCGACCACCATATCCATTTCCCGTTTGAAATTTTCAAACTGTCGTGGGTTCTGGTGCAATAGGTATTACCTGAAAACTTAACCAGCTCATACGGTTCATAATTTTTCAGGTAGGTTAATAAGTCCATCTGCTTCGCCTGAATGATTAACTCAGGTGCGATAAAAGGCATATCGACCACCGCCTTTCAGTTTATCTCTCATACGATTTCTCCTTTCTGCCGCCGACTGCTTCGCCCTCATCAGGCTCTCCGCCGACAATCTCATTTTCCTTTTTATCCATATTGAGCAGGATATTCAGCTCATCAAGTCGGGCAGTTTTTGCCCTCAATTCTTCCTCCTTTGCAAACGGCTTTTCGATTTCCTGCTTCGCTGTTTCAAACTGCTTTTCCGTATTTTCAAGACTGTTTTTCGTATCAGCAAGTGCTTCCTCAAAGCGTTCAATACCGTTATCTATTCTCACGATATTACCGTGAGCGTCGTCGCCAAGCGGTACATCTCTGCTTGTTTCGCCTTTTAATTTCACAACATAATTACGCTGCACCGTATCAAAATACAGTTCCATTTGAAAGCCACGGTACTCGCCAAGTGGTATCGCATCGGGACTATTCATTGACTTGCAGGCATTGATGATTGCCTGACCTGCTTCGGCTTTTTCGGAATAAGAAACACCCGATACCATCATTCCAAGCGGCTGCTCGTCTGTCGGTTTCGGGTGTAATTTTGCTGTTTCAACATCTTTGGTAAGTCCCTCTACACGGGATTTCAAGTAAGCAATCTGCTGTGGGTAGAACTTGATGACCTTATCCTCCAGTCCGTATTTCTCCGATAAGAAATTGGATTTTAACATCTTCAGCTTCTGCACCTGAATGTCTAAGTCCATCTTTTCTTTGATATATGGATTACCTGTTGCAAGCATTTTTATCTCCGCATAGGACAGTGCAGTTTCATCAATATCCTCTGCCGACCTGACCGGAGATTTGCTCGTCATAATCTGACTTGCGAACTTCTGCTTACCTTCCACAAGCTGATAGAGGTATGCATCAAAGGTCTGCTCTGTTACATAGCGGTAAATATCTACCTGCGGATTTTCATTGCCCTGACGGACAATTCTACCGGAACGCTGCTCCAAATCTGAAGGTCGCCACGGACAATCCACGTCGTGAAGTGCAATAAGTTTGTCTTGCACGTTCGTCCCGGCACCCATCTTCTGAGTAGAGCCAAGAAGCACCCTGACTTCTCCCTTGCGGGTCTTTTGGAACAGTTCTTTTTTCTTCATATCCGTGTCGGCTTCGTGTATGAACTTCACTTCACTTTCAGGAATACCTCTCTCAATCAGCTTCTTTCTGATGTCGTTATAGACGGAAAATGTTCCGTCATTCTTCGGCGTGGAAAGGTCACAAAACACAAGCTGTGCAGATTTCTTGTCGGCATTTTCTTTCCATATCCGATAGATGTTATCAACGCAGGCATTGATTTTACTGCCCTCAAAATCAGGCAGCATGTCGTTTAGCATACGCTGGTCAAGAGCCAGTTTTCTTCCGTCATTCGTGATTTTCAGCATATTATCTACGCTTGAATCCACACCGCCGCCACGCACCTGCTCGGCTCTCTCTGCAAGGGAAGCAACCATTTCCTTCTGCATTTCCGACGGCTTTACTGCAATGTTATGGTACTTTGCTTCCGGTACTGGCAGGTTCAACATATCTGCTGTTTTAATGTCCGCTATCTCCTTGAACATCGCCATTAGTTCAGGCAAGTTATAGAATTTTGCGAACCTTGTCTTTGCTCTGTATCCCGTTCCTTCCGGTGTAAGTTCCACTGCTGTAATGGTTTCTCCGAAAGTGGAAGCCCAGGCATCAAAGTGCTGCAACCCGTTTTTCACAAGCGTGTTGTACTGCAAATATCGCTGTATCGTATAGAGTTCCACCATACTGTTTGAGATAGGTGTACCCGTTGCGAATACGGTTCCTCGTCCTCCGGTAATCTCGTCAAGGTAACGACACTTCATAAAGAGGTCGGAAGATTTCTGTGCTTCCGTCTGTGCGATACCACCCACATTACGCATTTTTGTATAAAGATAAAGGTTCTTGTAATAATGGCTTTCATCAACAAAAAGCCTGTCTACACCAAGTTCCTCAAAGGTTACAACATCATCTTTTTTCGTCTGGTCATTGAGTTTATCAAGTTTCTGCTTGATAGATTTCTTTGACTTTTCAAGCTGCTTTATGGAGAAGTTTTCCCCTCGATTTCGCTTGAGTTCTGCAATTCCTCCCGTTATCTCCTCAAGCTGCTGTTCTAAGATTGCCCTCTGTCTTTCAATGGACATTGGGATTTTCTCAAACTGTGAATGTCCGATGATAACTGCGTCATAATCTCCGGTTGCAATCCTGCCACAGAACTTTTTACGGTTCTTGGTTTCAAAATCTTTCTTTGTTGCGACAAGGATATTCGCCGCCGGATAGAGTTGCAAATACTCAGCCGCCCATTGTTCGGTCAAGTGATTTGGTACAACAAACAGTGACTTGTTACAAAGTCCAAGCCTTTTCGACTCCTGTGCTGCCGCTACCATTTCAAAAGTTTTTCCTGCTCCGACTGCGTGTGCAAGAAGCGTATTTCCTCCGTAAAGAATATGGGCAACCGCATTTTTCTGATGTTCCCTGAGTTCAATTTCAGGGTTCATACCATTGAAGATGATATGACTTCCATCATACTCACGAGGTCTGACGCTATTGAATTTCTCATTATAGGATTTGCAAAGTCTTTCCCTTCGTTCAGGGTCAGACCATATCCAGTCCTGAAATTCCTGCTTAATCATTTCCTGCTTCGACTGAGCAATCGCTGTTTCCTTTTTGTTCAGGACAGCCTTCTTCTTTCCCTCATCATCTTCGATATAATCAAAGATACGCACATCTTTTAAGTTCAGCGTTTCCTCGATAATCTTATAGGCATTGATGCGGGAAGTTCCGTAAGTGTTATATGCCCTTACATTTCCTTTGTCATAGGATTTGCCCTCAATATTCCACTCACTCGTAAATGGGGAGAAGTGAACTTTGATATTCCACTGTGCATAGCGTGGTGTTTCAAGCAAATGAAAGATAAACTCCTGCACATCGTCCGGTGGCAGCCAAGTTGCACCAAGTCGCACGGAAATTTCACTTGCAGTCAGGTCTTTCGGTTGCACCTTTTGAAGTGCTTCTACATTGACCTTATAATCTTCCGGATAGAGTTCTGCCGACTTCTTTGCAATCCTCAGCTTTTCCCTGACATTACCCGAAAGGTATTCATCAGCCATCAGATACTTCGGTTCGTAAGAATTTCCATACTCATAAAGCGGGTTTAGGAAGATAACACCCTTTAAGTCCTCAAAGATTTCATTCTCCGATTTACCGGAAAGCTCCATCATATAGTCCATATCAATCGTGGCTTTTTCTCCAAGAGATACCGCCAACGCTTCGCTTGCCGTATCAACAGAAGTAACCGGAGTATGCGGCTTAATTGTCCTCTTAGAAAACATATCAGCCTTCTTTACCGATGCCTTTCGTAATCGTAATACCTTTTCCATCGTGGCTCTCATCAATGCCTGCCCCGATTATGACGGGATAAGAACCGCCCCAACCATATTCATTTTTCAAGAAGTCGGCATTTTCTTTTGCAGAAAGACTTTTTTCAAACTGCTCATAAATACGCATTTTTCCCTCAGAAAATCCGCTTCCATTCGCAAGAATAGCGTCGATAATCTCCTGAGAAAAAGTAAAGGCAGAGGTTTTCTTTTCCTCTGCCCGACCGTCTAATATGAATGTCATCTGACCGTCCATTGACGGTAATGGTTTTATGCTGTCACTTAATTCTCCCAGTAATCGCATAGCTTCAAAATGACGGGCAATAACAGCCCAATCATAATAGCTCTGTGCGGTTCTGCTGTCGTATTTGCCCTCCCACAAATGCAGAACGTTTTCAAAGGTCTTGTACCCTACTGTCCTGCCGTCCTCTAAAGTAAGTTCGGTATAATCATTATTGAAAATACTCTTTATATACTCTGTGCGGTCTTTGTTATCAGGATTACGTTCATAATAATCTTTGATTTCTTCCAGACTTGCTGACAAATGTGGTGTCGTTCTGAGAATTTCATTGATTACTTCATCACGTCCAAAGAACGGAAGGCTTTTATCCTCGTGCGTTCTGTCGTAATACTCTAAGCGAATATCACTTCCGCTTTCACGATTTCCTGTGCCGAATTGCGAAGGGAGTTCATCAGACGAACCCATTTCATCATATCCTCCGCTTTCATCTGTTCGGTCACTCCCTCTTTCTGTGCCATCTGGCTCAGAATTGTTTTCTCCATCTTGCTGGCTCTCTGTTCCACTTCCGCCAAGTGCTGTGTCAGTTCGCCCCTCGTCAGGAGATTGTAGTAAAGGACTCTGTGATGTTCCTTCAGAAACTCTCTCCTCATCTGAGCGTACCTGCCCAGCGTCACTTCCGGCTGCTGTGGAAGTTTCAGGTTCGGAAGGCTGTAATCGCCCACCATCGTGTAGGTCAGTTCGTTCATCGTCCAAACTCCTTTCGTCATTATTTTCAACCTTATTGTATTCATTTCTGTCCTGACCGACAATTATGCGATTTTGACGGTTGAGTGCAGTAATTGTTTTAGATATTTCCGTTAATCCCATTTCTGCAATATCACTGGTAGCAAATCCAAGTGCATTGAGTGTTTCCTGCGTATTGAAGTTAGTAACATCTCTGAAATCATCAAGTTCAAAATAACCGTCCGTATCAACGCCGAGCCTTGACATCATCATATATGCCACACTATTTGTCACGACATTTTTATAAATGAAAGCCACAATATCCTCTTCCACTTCCTCAAAGGAACTGCCCTTGGTTGCATAGTAAAGGTCTTGCAGATAATCAGGGATATTATCCTCTGCCGCATTTCTTGCTGCTCCCATAATTGCTTCGGCAAGACTGCTCTTATTCTCAATCTCTCCGAAAGTGCTTTCCAATGTTTCAATCACATCAGCTTCGTATTCCTGACGCATATCCCAAATCGGGACTGTTCTTGAATATCTGCTTTCGTGAGTATCTGAAATGTCAAAGTAATGTGTCAGTCTTTGCCGTGAACGGTTTTCATCAGCAAAAACAGCAATACCTCTAGCACCTCGGTTGACCCATTGATAACTGATTTCCACTCGTTACCGCATTTTCTGCACTTCCACCAGACATTTTTCCTCGATTTTGCATTTACCTCATCAGGCTTCAATGGTAAGTTCTTCTCCGACCACTCCGAAGCAATTTCAGGGTGTGTTGTCTGCAAATCATTAAACCCTTTCAGGAATATGTACCCACTGCAATACGGGCATTTGCTCCCACCGGAACGAGTAGAAATAAGGGTGTTCCACTCTCTGCCGCAATCCTTACACTTCCACCAAGCCTTACGATTGGCAAAGACCGTAACCTGAGTTGGAAGTAACGGATAATTTCTATCCGACCACTCGGCAGCTATATCCGGCAGAAGTGTTGCAAGGTCATTAAATCCTGCCAACACTTTATTATGAGAGCAGTACGGACAACCTGTTTTATTTATTGTCCTGCTCTTAACGGCAGCTTCCCACTCGTGACCTTTTTTACATCTCCATATCACTTTCTTATGAGAACCAATAGAAACCTCTATCGGTTTTATCTTATTCTTTTTCGACCACTGCTTTACCAATAGTGGCTCTAATGTCGCCAAATCGTTAATACCTGCAATCACTCTCGCACCGGAACATATCGGACATTTCTCTCCATTAGAACGAGCCTTAACGCTTGCCTGCCATTCATGACCGCAAGCACCTCTCCACCATACTTTTTTATTTGAACCGAAAGTAATGTCATCAGGCGTAAGCGTTAAATTCTTTTCCGACCACTCCGAAACAAGCTCCGGGTGTACTTCTGCTAAACTGTTATTCATAGCCAAACCTCAACCTCCTTGTGCTTAGAGTATATGAAGTTTTGGCTTTATCTTGTAGTTTGCGAATATCCGTATAAATAGAAAAAGCCCTTTGAGAAAGGGATTTCTCCTCTCTCAAAGGGCAAGTTGGCAAACTGAAAGTTTCACATTATCTATTACAATGTAAATAATGCTTTTTCGTAGTCCTTAACATAATACTTAATATTGGTTCTACCTTTTTGTATTACAGTATGTCCCTCCTTCTCAAGCATCTCCTTTTGTGCCTCAACTCCTCCAGGATACTTTGCATTTAATTCCCCATTTGCTTTTAATGTTCTCCAATAAGGTGTTTTATCTTCTGCACGCTGATAACTCGCCCATGCAACTATTGAAACAAAAATTCCAGCTGTGATTGGCTCTGTAAAATCAGCACCGCTTTGTTTAGCAAAGTAATCTCTTATTGTACCTACAGTAAGCAATTTACCACAAGGCACAAGTCGCATTACTTTGTCATAGTCAATAGGTGGGGCAAAGTACATTTTATCTCCACCATATTTTTCAATGCTCTTTTCATCTGTTATTATTTGAACTTTAGGCATATCCTTGCTATCCATAAGCATAGCATTAAAATCTTTTTTATCTTCATTTGCCATAAGTATCACCTCCAAGCCAATCATATCTCAATAAATATACTCATGCAATGAGACGGTTTTTAAATTTCTCTCAAAAATTCCGATTTGTATTTCTGTTTGTTTTAAAAATGGGCAACTCCAATTGGAATTGCCCACTCATTGCACTAATTATGCGATTTTTTCTTGCTTGCACCGATTTCTGCATCAAATGATGTAAGTTTGATGTAAATCGCTGTTTTTTCAGTTTTTTATCAAATGAAGTATGTCCCGTCTATTTGGTAAAACGGTACATCTTTACATCATCTTAATAGAGCTTCGCACCTGCCGGAATGTGGTCATCTACCATCAGAAGATGAAGCTTTTCTTCGCCTTCTTCTTCATGAATAGCACTGAGGAGCATACCGCAAGAGTCAATGCCCATCATAGCTCTCGGTGGAAGATTTGTGATAGCAATCAGAGTCTTTCCAACCAGTTCTTCCGGCTCATAAAAGCTATGAATACCGCTTAAAATGGTTCTGTCTGTGCCTGTTCCGTCATCAAGAGTAAACTGTAACAGTTTCTTTGACTTCGGTACTGCAACACACTCTTTAACCTTTACTGCACGGAAATCTGACTTGCTGAATGTATCAAAATCAACAAATTCCTCAAATAAAGGCTCTACCTTTACCTTAGAAAAATCAATCTTTTCAGACTCAGTTTTTACATTTTTTTCAGGTGCTTCAGAAGCTGTATTATTTACATCATTTTTCTTATTTACACCATCTAAGGACTTCATTGTCGGGAAGAGCAGCACATCCCTGATTGCTGCTGAATCAGTAAGAAGCATTACCATTCTGTCGATACCGAAGCCGATACCGCCTGTAGGCGGCATACCGTATGCAAGTGCGTTGAGGAAATCCTCATCTGTGTGGTTAGCCTCTTCGTCACCCGCATCTGCAAGTGCGTCCTGCGCTGCAAAACGCTCTCTCTGGTCGATTGGGTCATTAAGCTCTGAATATGCATTGGCCATCTCCCAGCCGTTCATAAACAGCTCAAAACGCTCAACGTACTCAGGAGCATCCGGCTTCTTCTTAGTAAGAGGTGATATATCAAGAGGATGATCCATTACAAATGTAGGCTGGATAAGATGCTCCTCAACGAACTCCTCGAAGAACAGATTAAGGATATCGCCCTTCTTATGCCTGTCCTCGAATGCTACACCCTTCTCCTTAGCAACGGCCTTAGCCTCTTCATCAGTCTTAATCTGTGTAAAGTCAACGCCTGAATACTTCTTAACTGCATCAAGCATTGTTATTCTCTCGAATGGCTTAGAGAAGTCAATCTCAACATCACCATACTTAACCTTAGTTGTTCCATTGACCTTCTCACATACAGTCCTATAAAGTGATTCAGCCAGCTCCATCATGCCATAGTAATCTGTGTATGCCTGGTAGAGCTCCATAAGTGTAAATTCAGGATTATGCCTTGTATCAACGCCCTCGTTACGGAATACTCTTCCTATCTCATATACTCTCTCCATACCACCAACGATAAGTCTCTTAAGGTACAGCTCAAGTGAGATACGAAGCTTAACATCCTCGTCAAGCGCATTGTAATGTGTCTCAAATGGTCTTGCTGCGGCACCGCCTGCATTAGATACAAGCATAGGTGTCTCAACTTCCATGAAATCCCTTCCGTCAAGGAAATTACGGATCTCCTTGATAATCTGTGAACGCTTCACAAATGTTGTCTTAACCTCAGGATTCATGATAAGGTCAAGATATCTCTGTCTGTAACGGATTTCTGTATCTGTAAGTCCATGGAACTTCTCAGGAAGCACCTGAAGGCTCTTTGTCAGAAGTGTAATCTCTGACACATGAATTGACATCTCGCCCTTCTGTGTACGGAACACTTCGCCCTTAACGCCTACGATATCACCGATATCAAACTTCTTAAATGCTGCATATGGCTCTTCACCAATGCTGTCTCTCGCAACATATATCTGGATATTACCGTTAAGGTCTGCAACATTGCCAAATGAAGCCTTACCCATAACTCTCTTCTGCATAAGTCTTCCGGCGATTGATACCTGCTTACCCTCAAGCTCATCAAAATTATCCTTAATATCCTTTGTATGATAAGTCACATCATACTTTGTAATCTGGAATGGATCATTGCCTGCTTCCTGCAACGCCTTAAGCTTATCCATTCTTATCTTTATCTGCTCATTAACATCCGGTGTCTGTCTGTTCTGCTCAGCCACTGTTATTACCTCTCTTCGTTATGATTACTGTCTGCTGATTGAAAGTACCTTGTACTCAACCTCGCCCATCTGTGTCTCAACCTTGATTACATCGCCGACCTTCTTGCCGATGAGGGCTGAACCAAGCGGAGATTCATTAGAAATCTTATTCTTAAGGCTGTTAGCCTCTGTTGAACCAACGATTGAGAACTCAAGCTCCTCATCGAATTCAAAGTCAAAAAGCTTAACTATACAGCCGATATTTATCTTATCAGAGTCTACTTCAGTCTCAACAACAACTTCTGCATTCTTAAGAATATTCTCAAGCTCTTCAATTCTTGCCTCAATATCACGCTGCTCATCCTTCGCAGCATCATACTCAGCATTCTCAGATAAGTCACCCTGTGCTCTCGCTTCCTTAAGCTTCTCTGCAACTTCCTGTCTTCTGACTACCTTTAACTGCTGTAACTCATCCTCTAACTGCTTCAAACCTGTATAGGTAAGAATATTCTTCTTGTTCTCAACCATGACTCCCAATCACCTTTCTATAAAAAATACAGCCGCACAGGCAAAAAAGTGCGGACACTCTCATTAGTCCGCACTATTATAAACTACAAAGCCCAAAATGTCAATGATATCAGCATATATCGCCGTATCATCAGCTCTGTATCATCTTCATTTTATAGAATTCACCCTTAAGTGCCATAAGCTCATCAAATGTGCCATACTCAACGCATCTGCCATCGGCTATTACAGCAATCTTATCAGCATCTCTTATGGTTGAAAGCCTGTGTGCTACGATAAATGTAGTTCTTTCCCTGGTAAGATTACTGATAGCTTCCTGAATAAGCTTCTCTGAGATACTGTCAAGTGCTGATGTTGCCTCATCAAGCACGATAACCTGCGGATTACGTATAAGTGCACGGGCAATCGATATTCTCTGTCTCTGTCCGCCCGAAAGCGTGCCACCGTGTTCGCCGACCGCCGTATCAACACCATCAGGAAGTGAATCCACAAGTTCTGCAAGATTCGCAGCCTCGATTACCTGACGAAGCATCTCATCACTCACATTCTCCTGTCCGTATGTTATGTTATCCCTTATCGAGCCGGAGAACAGAATTGATGTCTGCGGAACAACCGCAAGATGTTTTCTGTATGACCTTAAATCAATCTGTGTAATATCCTCACCGTCAATTGTAAGAAGTCCTCCGGTAGGCATATTGAATCCGATTACAAGATTAAGTATCGTCGACTTTCCGGCTCCCGATTCACCGACCAGCGCAATTGTCTCACCCTTATTAACCTTAAGATTAAGTCCGTTAAGCACGTCATGACCGGAATTATGATATCTGAAATGTACATCCCTGAATTCAAACGCTCCTTCAACCTTCTCAAGCTCCTTCTTACCCTCATTGCGCTCAACGTCATCGGCAAGGAGTACCTCTCCGATTGAATTAACAGACTCAACGCCCTTGGCAATAGTAGGAATGAGCGCCATGAGTGATGACACCTGATTAACTATCGTTGTAAAGTAACTCTGGTAAAGCGTGATGTCACCAACCTGAATCTTATGTCCGAGTGCAAGCCATCCGGTAAATATAAGACAGATAATCTGGAATACCTGGAATATCGCCCAGCCGACAGAACCAAACAAAGACTGAATCACATCAAGTCTGTAGCCTTTTTCTGCAACTGCAAGGAGCTGTCCGCTCATCTTGTTTACTTCCTCTTCCTCAAGCGCATGTGCCCTTGTTACCGGAATAAGTTCAACCATCTCCATGACACGGGCTGAGGTCTCTTCCATCTCCTTACGGAACTCTGTATTACGTTTCTTCATTACATTACGGAACGATACCATTGTAAGTGCCGCAATAGGCGTTGTAAGAAGAAAGAAAATGAATACAACCATACTCTTCGATATCGTTACCGCAAGTGCTATACCGATATTAAGAGCGATATTAAGTATACTTAAGAACATCTGCGTTGAAAGCGTCTCAACCGCCTCTACATCACGCATAATCTTCGACTGCAGACGCCCAGACTGCGTCTCAGTATGATACGCAATTGACAGCTGCTGAAGCTTCTGCACAAGTGCTTTACGAAGTCCTGTCTCACAATATCTCGTTGCAAGACTCTTATACCTCGTATATCCGTAATTCATCGGTATATTCAGCGCAATAAGAACAATCATTATAATTCCGTATATTATCATATTGCGCCAGCAGTTAGCATCACCAACCGTTACTTCATTAATGATATTGGCCGTAATGATTGGAAGCACCCATACCGGGCTGTGCTTTATAAAGAAAAATACTACTGCAAGAAAAAACTTATTATAATTGCCCCTGTAGAGACCAAGAAGAATCTTCATCGGGTGCCCTTCGTTCTTTTTGTAACACTCGATGAACCAGTCTTCTACTGACTTTCCCCTGGGCCCTTTCATATTGATCTTAAACATTCTCTGCCTCTTTCCGTGATTAGACTATTTAATGATTGAATCAGCATTCTCTGCGACAACAGGTTCGCCCTCGCAGCCTTCCACATTAACGTTCTTAAGTACAAGCTCCTTGATGTTGCTTACAATAATTCCTGCCTTGCATGATTCTTTACATGCAAGCATCATAGCTGCAACACCTGACTTTGCATCGTCTGCATAGCTTATATCTACATTCTCAAATGTAAGACGCTCAATCTTACTCTCCGGCAGTCCGCAGATATATGCACCTGCCACATGGCAGTTCGTTGCCTTAATATCCTTGAATGTAAGTCTCTTAATAGCCGGAGTTCTGTCATCTACAGGCAGAGCCTTGCTTGTTGCGACATACTCAGTCTTACCGTCAGGGTCGCAGAAATAAAAGCTGTTTACAACAAACGGTGTCATTACATTGTCCATTGTAATATTCTCAAATGAAATATCATCAAGCACTGAATCCCTGCCACGTCCGCGGCGCGTCTTAACTCTTAAGCCTCTGTCTGTGTTCATGAAAATACAGTCTCTTATATGAACATCCTTAACACCTGCCGCAATCTCACTTCCGACCGTTACGGCACCATGTCCGTCGCGCATGCAGCACTGGCGTACTTCCATATCGGATGTAGGAATCTTATGCTTTCTGCCCATGTAGATCTTACCCGACTTTATTGCTATACAGTCATCACCAACCGAAATGTATGTACCAAGCACTCTTACGTCTGTACATGACTCAGGATCAAGTCCGTCTGTGTTATGTGAATTGGCAGGATTCTTAATCTTAACATCAATAAACTTAAGATGGTCACTAAAGTAAGGATGAAGCGTCCATGACGGAGAATTCTGCACTGTTATTCCGTGCATTGTTACATTCCTGCAGTGATTGATGAAGAAAAGTCTCGGTCTCCATGCAATATTACGGACCTTTACGTTATACCACCAGTTATCAAAGCCTGCATTGCCGTCAATCGTTCCTTCACCTGTGATAACTACATTCTCCACATTAATTCCGCATACAATTGCTGAGAAACAGTCAAGCGGATTGCCTTCCCATGAGCCGAGATTATATTCATCAGTCTCATCATAGCTTTCAATAACTCCCGGAAGAATAGGGAACTTCTCCCTCTCAGTGAATGCAGAAAGCACTGCTCCCTTTGCAAGATCAAGTGTAATATCACTCTTCAGGAAAATACTTGATATCTTATACTCGCCTGCCGGGACAAGAATACGTCCCGCCTTAGGACATGACATGATAGCGCACTGGATTGCATTAGTATCATCATGCTCACCATTACCATATGCGCCAAAATCCTTTACATTAAGTGTCACAAATTCATAATCCGTCCTGACACTTACAGGAGCTATCTCCTTACCGTCATATACGGCGCTGATTGTATACTCCGTATCAGGCTTAAGTCCGTACAGTGATGTTATAACCTTGTCACTCTCCATGAACTTCCCGCCGTTAACATATATATCATACTTCTTCTCTGAGTAATATTTACCTGAATCAGTAAGCTCGACAACTACGCTTCTTCCTGTCTTAATAACAATCTGTAATTCCATATTAATCTCCATTCCTGCTATAATCTTATAATCTGTTAATCTCAGAATATGCCATTATAAATGGTCCAACGCCCTTATGGTCATCATATACAACCGGTTCACTGAAATAGTACTTCAGGCTGCCGTCACGCTTTTCCTTGCCTCCAAGACCAGCTACTGAGCATATGCCGCCAAGCTTAAGCTCTCCGTCAACTTCCTCAAGTTTATTATCAGCAAGTGCTTCAAATATACTGATTGCATTATCCTCATACTTCTCCGCAAGAACCGCCTTCATTCTGCATGCCTTAAGCATTGCATATGCTATCATTGCAGAGCCTGATGTCTCAAGATAATTCTCCTTGACATCGGCACGGTCTATTACCTGATAGAACAGGTGCGTCTTCTCATCCTGATACTTCAGTACTCCCTTGAGTGCCTCCTTGAAAAGGCTCTTAAGGTCGTCATAATACTCATATACGCTCTGGTCGATTGCATCAAGGCATTCTATAAGTGCAAGCAGATACCAGCCCATTGAACGGAGCCAGAAGTTCTGTGACAGCCCTGTAGTCTTATCAGCCCAATACATCTGTCTGCTCTCATCATATGCATGATAATAAAGCTGCTTCTCATCATTGAACATATTCCTGCGCACAAGCTTAAACTGCTTAATTATATCGCTGTAGTGCTCCTTGCCGCCGAATCTGCTCTCATACATCATATAGAAGACCTGTCCCATATACAATCCGTCAAGCCATACCTGATTAGGATAAATGTTCTTGTGCCAGAAGTTTCCTTCCTGTGTTCTCGGCTGCTTACGGAGCTGATCCATAATATGCTCTATTGCATTGCGGTACTTCTCTTCTCCTGTCTCATCATATGCAAAGAAAAGAACCGTTCCGGTGCTTACGTTGTCGATATTGTAGTCTTCAGCGTTATAATAATTAATTGTTCCGTCTTCATTTATATATTTTTTAAGGTACTCAAGTATAAATGTCTTATATTTCTCCTCACCTGTTACCTGATACATCATCTGTGCACCCTTAAGCACACATCCGTCCTCATAATTCCACTTATCAACCTTGGCACTCTTAAAATTCTTCAGATACCCGTCAATAAACTTCTCTACCTTCTGATTCTTCACTTCAGATTACCTCCTGCATTTTATTAATCTGCCTGTTATTAACCTGTCTGTTATCTGCTCTTATATTCAAAATAATCAAACTCGGCCACATGCGTATATTCCCCGCCGGCATATGCATACATGCCAACCATGGCCCCCGTGAACCTCTTGCCCTTGTTAAGGCCCTCATCACACAGATAATACACATTATCAAGTGTCACAAAATGTGTATAATTTTCACCATCATAGCTGTAATAAAAGCTTCTCTTAAGATAATTAGTCACTATCTTAAGCCATATGAATCTCTGCTTTGTATCAACTGCAACTCCTTCACAGGCAATATTATCCTCATCTATGTGCTGGATAACATTAATCTTCATTACATATGACGGTGCCTTGTCATCATCCCTCACAGCTGCTTCCATGAACAGTCCAAACTTAAGAAATGTATTCTCGTCATAATAGCATGTAAGGCCCGCATTCTGTCCCATAGCCATGGGATTAATCTTCATCTTGCATTCTGCATCAAATTTAAAATGCTGTTGTCTTCTCAGGACAACATTACGTGCTTTCATGCTGCTAAGATCTGCAACACTTCCGTGTATCTTAAGAAATCCTGCCTTAAGCTCTATTCCATCAAGCTCAGGAGCTCGCGGGAACATCCACTGTGTATCAAGATACGGCTCTGAGAAATCATCCTTAAGCAGCTCATCATATACACATTCCTGAAGACCCGGCTTAATCTGTAATACACTCGGTCCTTTAAGGCCATTTACTATCGGCCATCCGTCTTGTGTCCACTCAATCGGATCGAGCGCTGTCTCTCTTCCGAGTATACTGTATCCACCGCCTACCATTCTTCCGCACAGATACACCATATACCAGTCACCGTTCTGAGTCTGTACCGGCTTACCATGTCCGCAGCGCTGTATCGCTGCTCCCTCGTCATTCTGTCTCATTATCGGATTATACGGGCAGCTCTCGTAATTACCCATAAGTGTCCTGGAACGTGCCACGGTTATCCTGTGTCCCGGGCCTGTTCCGCCTTCAGCCTGAAACAGATAATAATATCCGTCCTTCTTAAGCAGGTGTGGTCCCTCCGGTGCCCTTTTATTGCTTCCGTAATAAAGCATCTGCGCCTCAGATATCTTCTTAGTCGCATCCTTACTCAGTTCAAATATTCTTGCACCTCTGTTAAGAAGCATATATCTTCTGCCGTCATCATCATTAAATATTGATGGATCTATTCCATCCTCATCTATGATTGCAGGCTTGCTGTACGGTCCTTCCGGCTTATCACTGGACACCACGATCTGCTTCCTGTACACAGTACCTGTGTCATTAAGCCTGTATGTAGCCGTAATATAGAATCTACCTTCATAGTAAGATATATCCGGAGCCCAGTAGCCTCTGCCTCCTTCAAGTTCATCAAGCATTGCCCACTGCGTATTGGTTATTGCATGTCCTATTATCTCCCAGTGAATAAGATCCTTTGAATGTGAGACCGGTATACATGGGAAATATATAAATGACGAATTCACCATATAATAATCATCGCCGACTCTGACTATAGAAGGGTCTGGATAGAACCCCGTTCTTATCGGATTACGGTACATCTGCGTAATTGGCGCCCCGGTTACCTCTTCGTAATACGCTTCGATATCCATAAATTTGTTATCGTGTGCAATATCATAAGGTGTCACAAGGTTAAAGTCACCACTAACCGGAGACATCCCAACCTTCTCGACGAGATACTTCACGCACTTAAGGCTCCCGGACATTGTTGCATAATGAAGTATATTGCGGTGATCCCTGTCCACCATATTCATGTTGGCAAGCGAATATTCCACAATATATCTCAAAATCTGCTCGTTACCGCTCTTTGCTGCAAGGAATGCCATAGCAACGCCGTGTTCATCTTCCCTGTTTATCTCTTTGGGATTCTCCTGTAATATTCTCTTAATCTGTGAAAGATTCTCGAGATATATCGCATTTTCCAGTTGATTAATCAATTATTCTCCTCCTATTAATCATCAACATTAATCTAGCAATATTAATCTATCAACATTGCAGGGTCCTCATAATCGCTGTCCGGATCAATAAATAAATCCGCATATACTCCGCCAAGCTTCTTCATATCTTCTGCAATAAGCTGTGAGAATCTGTAAGCGCCTTCGTACTGAAGATGCGTGTCATCCTCCTTCCCATCAGGGAAATGCGGATATATACCAGGTTCAACATGCATAAACCACTTTCTTGTTGCCTTCTCGCCAAACTGTTCTATAAGTGCTTTGCTTGATGTACACAGATCAATAACCGGTACATTCTCACGCTTGCCAAGTTCTATCATCGCCTCAGGGTAATCCAGATGCGTACCCTCAACAAGCGTCCTTCCGTCCTCATTGAACTTTCTTCTGTATAACGGAGTTATAAGCACCGGATGCGCACCATGCTTTCTTGCTACATCTATAAACTTGAGAAGATTCTCCTGATATGAACCAAAGCTCTCAGTATATCTGGATGGATCCTGCTTCTTCTCGTCATTATGTCCAAACTGTATAAAAAGGAAATCACCCTCACCTATTCTTTTGTCTATTGCATCAAGGCGTCCCTCAGCTATAAAGCTCCTGGTACTTCTGCCATTCTGCGCATAATTTTCAATACGTATGCTCTGCTTTATAAAAAGTGCGAATGCCTGACCGATTCCTGTCTGTGGAAAACTCGTATAATTATTCTGCTTTACAGTGGAATCCCCTGCCCAAAAAATCTTTGTATCCATATCACTCAATCTCCATTCTGACATATTTCTTAATATATACCTGTCCAATATGTTTACTTAATGAATCCATTTTACTACACTTTTTCACCAATTACCACATTTAAGCAACATATATAATGCCATTTTACAGAAAGTTTGTGTCAAAAAAGGCTTTACCCAATGACATGTCATGCAAATGACACATCAGCAGGCAAAGCCTTTATAATTCATATTATATTGTAGATACTATAGATTACTCCTTAACAGCACCTACGTTAACGCCCTGTACGAAGTAGTCCTGAAGGAATGGGTACATAATCATGAACGGAAGAATAGCAACGATAGTAGCTGCATTCTTAACTGTGTTAGGATCTACACCACCAACATCAGGCATATCGTTATCCATAACCAAGCTACGAAGCTTAATCTGGAAGTTGAACAGTGAGTTATCATTAATATAAATCTTGAAGTTTGTATAATCGTTCCAGAATGTTACCATGAACATCAGACCGATTGAGGCAATAGCTGCCTTTGAAAGAGGAAGTACAATCTTGAAGAAGATGCCCATTGGAGAACATCCGTCAATCTGTGCTGCCTCGAACAAACTTCCCGGAATACCCTCGAAGAAGTTTCTCATAAGTACGAGGTTATATACATTGATAGCCAGTGGGAAGATAACGGCACCAAGTGTATTGAGGAGGTGCAGGTTCTTCATAACGAGGTATGTAGGAATCATACCACCATTGAATATCATTGTGAACAGTAACATATTAGCGAAGAAGTTACGTCCAGGCATCTCGTACTGAATAAGTACATAAGCACCAAGTGTTGCCAGTGTAAGACCAAGTAATGAACCTACTGCTGTAACGAATACAGAAATAAGGAATGGCTTGTAAAGCACGGCATTAGTAATAACTTCCTTATAGCCATTGATAGAGAATACCTGTGGCCAAAATAACATACCATAACCAGCGCGGGCATCGAAAGAGTCAACGATAACCTTCCACATAGGAACAAGTATGATTAAAGAAATAAGTATAAAGATAATTGCATTAACAATTGGGAATACTTTTACTTTCTTCTTTTTCTTCTTAACTACGATTTCACTCATTCTTCACACCCTCCTTACACAATACCGCGTCCGCGGACCTTCTTACTTGCATAGTTACAGATGATAACGAGAACACCACTGACAACAGAACGGAAGAGACCAACGGCTGTTGTATAACCGTAATCAGGACGTCCACCACCGAATGTCTTGTAGTATACGAATGTCTGTAATACGTTAGATACATCATATACAGCATCGTTCATAAGTACGAATACTGACTCGAACAGGTTCATAACCTTAGCAAGGTTAAGAATGAATACTGTAATAATTGTGTTAGTAAGTGCTGGCAGTGTTATATATCTCATCTTGTTGAAACGGTTAGCACCATCAATCTCAGCTGCTTCGTAAAGCTCAGGGCTGATACCTGACAGTGTAGCAAGGAAGAGGATTGTTCCCCAACCTGTATCCTTCCATACATTGATTACGAAATATGAGCCAACCCAGTATCTCGGATCTCCAAGGAAGAAGATACCATTGGATGGGTTACCACCAAACATACCAAATACTTCTGCAAGGAATGTGTTAACCATACCTGATGAACTTGGAGCAAGGATAAGACGGAACAGAGAAGCTGTAACAACCCATGACATAAAGTGAGGGAGATAGATAATTGTCTGTACTGTCTTCTTAAATATAATGTTAGAAATCTCATGGAGCAGCAGAGAAATGATAACAGCTGCACCTGTGTTAAGGATGAGCTTTATAACACTCAGGTAAAGAGTATTCTTAAATGCTGTCCAGAAATAAATATCCGCTGTAGCCATCTCATGGAAATGAGTAATACCTATGTAATACGGATTAGTGATTTTATAACTTGTAAATGCGTAACGCAGACCAAGCATTGGCCAGTAGTTGAATAACAATACAAAGATCAGTGCCGGCAGGAACATAACATAGAACCATCTGTAGTAGTATACCATTGACCATACACTCTTGTTGATGGAGTTCGTCATGTACTTTGCGTCAACATTAATTTCCTTCTTAAAATACTTCAATAAATCGAAGAATACACCTATAATTGCGACTATCAGACCGATAATTACAACGAATGTACCCATACCAATACCGTTCTCTCCATTAGAAAGGAGATCACTAAGCATAACATTGTTATATTTGTTAATAACTGTACCGCCCTTGCCCTGCTGTCTTCCGGCATATTCAAGGAATGGTGATACGAAAAATGCTACTGCAAAAATTACGCCTGCAATTGCAGTTGTAATAATTGAAAGTTTTTCTTTCTTTGCTACGCAAAGAAGAATTGTTGCTACTAAAGCAATCATATACAGATACCAGAATACAGGCATCTGGATATTCATAAAGCTGTAGGCTTTTTCAACATCTCCAGTATTCTGAACAAAAGGCAGTAGCCCACCTATAAACGCAATTACAGCACCGGCTATAGCAATTACCTTAAGATTCTGAGGTCCCTTATCGCTGACCTTGGCGCCGCACTTTGGGCACACTTTAGCATGTTTAGGTAACTCTGTATTACAAGACTTACATTGCATCTTTTTACCTTCCTTCTTTCCTAAAAAATTTCGTAATTCATTCAAGCCTACTTAAGAAAAGCTGCTTTAGACAGAATCTGCTTTCAGGTGGCTGCCCACCTGAAAGCAAACCTATCATGAAAAAACTAATTAAAACTAATTACTTATTAAGTGACTTAAGAACTTCGTCAACCTTGTTGCCGACCTTGCTCTGGTATTCCTTGATACCATCAGCAGCTGACATCTCACCGTTAGCAACCTTACTTACGATGATGTTTCTCTGCTTGTTGATATCAGAGATGTTATCAGCCATCTCTTCTGTGTAAGGAACAGCTACAGCAACTGTTGAATTGTTAGCGAAGAATTCACCATTTGTCTTAGCTACATCTGTGAGAGCCTTAGCACCTGGATCTGTTCCGTTCTTGAATGTTGCAAGAGCGAGGATTGGATCGATATGGTTCTTCTTCATAAGACCTGTAGGCTTCTCAGGTGATGGAAGCATATGGAACTCGCCTTCCTTGTACTCTGTTGGCTTATCTTCCTTACCCTTAACTGTTACTGACTCTTCCTTTGTATCCCAGTGAGTACCCTTAGCGCCATACTCCCAAGCTGTCTGAACGTCGCCGCCATCAAGCATTGTGTCGATGAAGTACTTGAAGATTCCTTCTGGATTCTCAGCGTGAGTTGTAATACACCAAGCTGGTGCAATACGCTCTACATATGTACCAAGTTCCTTGATAGGATTGATAGCGATAAGCTCGCTGTCAAGACCCTTAGCTTCAAGCTGTGTCTTAAGTGTGTCAGCCCATGTACCAGCCCAGTATGTGAATACACCTGAGTTATCTGCATAGAACTTATCACGAGCGTTAGCTGTTGAGTTGTTAACTGATTCCTTATCAATTACGCCATCCTTAACAGCTGTCTGGATTCTTGTAAGAGCATCCTGCATCTCCTTCTGAGCGAATCCATCAACGTACTTACCATCAGCTGCCTTATAGAATGAGTACTGAGCCTTCTGATAGAACTCTGGAAGGTAGTTTGTATAAGGAGCCTCTGATCCGATGTAACCGGCTGAAGAAATAACTACGCTGTTCTTAGCCTGCTGCATATCCTTAAGAATCTTATAGTACTCGTCGAATGTAAGAGTCTTACCCTGGATATCTGATACCTGATGACCAGCAGCTTCAAGCCATGTCTTCTTAACATATGTACAGCATCCGTTACCACGATATGGTGAGAATCCGTACATTCTCTTCTGTCCGTCAAGACCTGCAACCTGAAGAGCGTTAAGTACGTTATCAGCTGTCTTGATAAGTCTGCCTGAGTTCTTTGTCTCAGAAGCATTCCAAGCATCTGTCATATCCCAAAGGTAACCTGATGATGCATACAGAGCATAGTAATCAGCTGAAAGCAGAACTACGTCTGGCATAGAATCTGTTGCGTTGAATGCATTACCTACTGCATCATAGTATCCTGAGTGATCTGGACGAATCCACTTAATATCGATTGTTCCGTCACCAAGAAGTGTCTTAAGGTATGCATAGAACTCCTTACCACCGTTTGTCTCAGCTACGACTGTGTTATCAACCATAACTGTGAATGACTTAGGCTGTGTTACTTCCTTAGCAGCTACTGATCCGTTAGCAGGACCCTCTGTTGTCTTGTTGCCACATGCTGCAAGGCTCATTACTGATGTAAGTGTTAAACCTACAGCAGCCAGTTTCTTAACTGTCTTCTTCATAAAAATGAAACCCTCCTTTTTGGTTTTGAAGCCGTACGGCTTCATCCCCGACATTAGATTAATTTAATCGGTAGATACATAATAACATTTTTGTGTAATTTTAACAAGACCATTTTTAACAATTTGGGTATTTTTTTTGAACAAACTGTTAAGTATTTGTGATAAATGCCTATTTATGGGCATTTGCCGTACTTATAAAAAATATATAAACTTCATGTTTATTTCACATAAATGTGTTTTCTGCATTTATGATGTCACGTATGCCAACGCACATCATATAGTAAAAATGTCTAATTATATCTTATCCGTATGCGCTTTAATTGTTGCATTTTAACATTCCGCATGACAAGTATCAGCAAAATGAGCCAATTTGTAATATTGCTTTATGATTTTTCACCAATCACATTACACACCGGCATTACATATGTAAAATCTCACCGGCATCTGCGTCCCTGTATATAAGCACGCCATCCTCCACATTCAGCTCTGCCTGTCCCGATGTATTGTCCGTAACCTGTGCAATGAACTCAGCTGCAGTATCCGGCACTGCCATTACACTTGCCGTTATTCTGTCAGTATAGCTGACTTCTTCAAGTTCAAGTCCAAGCTGTGTGGATATATGCTGTATCTTAGCAAGATTGCTGTAATCAAATGTGAGACTTATCTTTGAACCCGTCAGCTGTTCCTTTATCCCCGCATCTGACAAACCTTCTATTGCTGCTGATGTATATGCGCGCACAAGCCCGCCTGTTCCAAGAAGGACACCTCCAAAATACCTTGTAACTATTATAAGACAGTTATGCAGCTGCCTTCCGTGAATAACCTCCAATATCGGCTTACCTGCTGTTCCTGAAGGTTCTCCGTCGTCGCTGCATCTCTGCACCTCATCATGTGCGCCAATCACCATAGCATAACAGTTATGACGTGCATCCCAATATTTTTTGCGAGCCTTCTCTATATATAATGAAGCTTCTTCCTCGCTTTTAACAGGATAGACATTTGCTATAAATCTTGATTTTTTTTCAACTATCTCTCCACTGCCCGCTCTGCTTATTATGTAAAAATGTTTCATGATGTCCCATCCTTTAATCAAAATCCTCGTAAGCACTGCATTTATACAGCATAGCATACATTTGTGAATAAGTCATTTATATTTGTCAAAAATGAATGTGTGTGATATACTCACATCGTATATTATATTTTAAGGACAGGTGTTTTTATGAATTATGGCAGGAAAGGTGTACGCCAGAAGAAAAAGCAGCTAACGTCCACCGGAAGCAGGATAGGCGCCAAGCTTGGTGTCAATATCTGTAAGGTTCTTCTCGTATGTGCTGTCGCAGTGATTGTTGGCGGCGGATGTGTTGTTGCCGGTATGGTAAAAGGTGTCATTGACTCCGCTCCGGATATATCTACAATTGATGTGTCTCCTACAGGCTTTGCGACCAAGGTCTATGATAATGAAGGCAATGAGATTCAGTCTCTCGTCGCATCAGGTTCTAATCGTGTTGCCAAGAGCATTGATGAGATTCCGGTATACCTGCAGCATGCTTTTGTTGTGCTTGAGGACGAACGTTTCTATGAGCACAGCGGTATTGATATACGCGGTATTGTACGTGCCGCTTCTGAAGTTATTAAGACACACTCTCTTTCACAGGGTGCCAGTACAATTACACAGCAGCTTCTGAAGAATAATGTATTTAACGCGTATAATGAGAGTACATCTGAAAAAATCAAACGTAAGATACAGGAGCAGTATCTTGCAGTAAAGCTTGAGACAACAATGAGCAAGGATAAGATTCTTGAGAATTATCTCAACACCATCAATCTCGGTAATGGCTATCTCGGTGTCCAGGCTGCTGCGAATGGCTATTTTGATAAGGATGTTTCTGAACTGACTATATCCGAATGTGCCGTAATTGCTTCAATTACCCAGAACCCAAGCGGATATAATCCGATTAATTATCCAGAAAAGAATCAGCGGCGACAGCGCGTATGTCTTGAGAATCTGCGTGATCAGGGATACATCTCTGAAGCACAGTATCAGGAAGCTATTGCTGATGACGTGTACGCAAGAATTCAGGATTTACATACTGAAGAATCGGCATCAACATATTCTTATTTTGTTGATGAGCTGATTGAGCAGCTTTCACAGGATCTGCAGGAGCAGAAAGGTTATACGGAGACACAGGCTCTTAACCTTATATATAAAGGCGGTCTGTCTGTATATTCCACTCAGGATTCCACTATGCAGGCAATTGCCGATTCAATAATTAATGACCCGGCAAACTGGCCCGCGAATACCTACATTTCGATATCATACGCTCTTACTGTTGATGATGCGAATGGCAAGCGCCACAATTATTCCCAGTTGTCTTTGCAGAAATATTTCCAGACAACCGGAGGACGTGCTAACTTCAGTCTGACCTTCAACAGTCAGGACGAAGCTCAGAAGTACGTTGACCAGTATCGTGAAGCTATACTTGCCCAGGGCAATGCGCTTGTAGCTGAGAATCTTTCATTTACCATACAGCCTCAGATATCATTTTCTCTGATGGACCAGTACACCGGAGAGGTCAAGGTTATAGTCGGAGGGCGTGGCGATAAGAACGGCAACAGAACACTTAACCGTGCAACAAGAACCGCAAGACAGCCGGGTTCTTCAATTAAGCCGCTTGTAGCTTATGGTCCCGCTCTTGATGTCGGCGCCATAACGCTTGCTACAGCTATCGATGATGCACCTTACTATTATCAGGGTGACGAGGCTAAGCTTGTAACTAACTATGAGAAGAACTATCTGGGTCTTATAACTGTCCGTGAAGCTCTTAAGCGTTCACGTAACGTACCGGCCGTCAAGGTTCTTACTATGATAACTCCACAGGTTGGATTTACCTACCTGCAGAAGCTTGGATTTACCACACTGGTATCTCCAAAGGATGCCGTTAACGGTGTACATGATGTTGTCCAGTCCCTTGCACTCGGTGGCATGACAAAGGGTGTTACGAACCTTGACATGACTGCAGCGTATTCTGCGATAGCTAATAACGGCACTTATACAAAACCTGTTTTTTATACCCAGGTATATGATCAGAATGGTAATCTTGTAATTGATAATTCACAGACTGAGACAAGACGTGTCTTCAAGGAGACTACGGCATGGCTGCTTACCAACGCAATGGAAGATGTAATCAAGTCAGGTACCGGTACTGCAGCTGCTATAGCTAACCAGCCTGTAGCCGGTAAGACAGGTACAACCAACGCTGACGGAGATATCTGGTTCTGCGGTTACACACCATACTACACAGCTTCAATCTGGATAGGTTTTGATGACAATACAACAATGAAAACAAGCAATTATAAGCACCGTGAGATCTGGTCCAAGATAATGACCCAGATACATCAGGGGCTTCAGACGAAGGATTTTCCTTCCGTTGACAATATTATCCAGTTATCTGATGTCTGCTCGCAGTCAGGAAAGCTTGCCGTGGACGATCTGTGTGACGCAGATCCGCGAGGCAGTCAGGTTATCTCTGAATACTTTGCGGAGGATAATCAGCCAAAAGATACTTGCGATACACACGTACGTGTCAATGTATGTGATTTGTCCGGAATGGCAGCAAGCTCTTTCTGTCCCGCAACATCTTCACAGATATTTATAAGAAAGCCTTCATCAAGTATTCTTAATGAAGAGGATGCTGCTGAATACCCTGTAGGAGATGCTGAATATACAATAACAGATTCTTATCTGAGTAATCTCTGTACCATGCATAACAAGGCAGTTACAGTGATGCCCGGAGTTTCTCAGGGTACAACCGGCGTGACGTCACCTACGCAGTCTGCGGTATCAGGAAGCCGGCCCGGTGCAGCAACAGGTTCCTCCGGGAATTCAAAGAGTACTGTTGCCGCCGGAAGCACAGGCAGCGGCTCTTCCGGAAGCAATAGCAGTAATAACTCTCCGGTAAGCCGTACTAATCGTTAATCTGATTACTAATTTAAGCGGTGTTCATTCATAACGGACACCGCTTATTTCATAAAATACTAAAAAGGAAGGTACAGATATGATACGAACGTTACTGATAATCATTTTTCTTATTATATTTTTTATAATAAGCATTCCTCTTTTTCTCATTGAGTGGCTAATAGGAAAGTTTAATCCCCACGCTAAGGATATCAGCTCTTTAAGAATCGTGCAGACAGCTTTCAAAATAATACGTTTTATTGGCGGTATACACACAACCGTAATCGGATATGAGAACATTCCAAAAGACAAACCGGTACTTTTTATCGGTAACCATCGCGGATTTTTTGATACAATCATCTCATACTCCATGATGCCCGGAATTACAGGATTCGTTGCCAAAAAGGAAATCGAAAAGGTTCCTCTTCTCCGTGTATGGATGAGATATCTTCACTGCCTTTTCCTTGACCGTGCCAATATCAAAGAGGGCCTTAAGACAATACTGAAAGGCATTGATGAAGTAAAAGCCGGTATCTCCATGGTAATATTTCCTGAAGGTACACGCAATAAAGGTGACGGCATAATGCCGTTCAAAGAAGGAAGCTTTAAGATTGCCGAAAAATCCGGCTGCCTTATTATTCCAATGGTTCAGAATAATACCTCGGCCGCATTCGAAGATCACTTTCCATTCATCAGACGTACACACACCATTATTGAATTCGGCACACCAATAGACCTCACCACTCTTTCAAAAGAAGACCGCAAGGCAATCGGTGCTTATACACATTCAATCATGCTCAAAATGTACGAGAAAAATCAGTCTCTTGTATAAAATGATACTTGTGTTACAGCCCGCAATGTAGTATAACTATTAAGTATGGTTATTCTTGATAAATTGGATAATCACGTTCAGAATTACGTATATGGAGGAATTTACACAATGGCAGTATGGAAGATTGTTTTAATTGTCGTCCTCGTTGTTCTCGCAGCACTTTTCATTGCCCTTCTTATCATCGGCAATAAGATGCGTAAAAGACAGGAAGAACAGCAGGCACAGATTGATGCAGCCAAGCAGGTTATGTCAATGCTCATAATTGACAAAAAGATAATGAAGATGTCGGAAGCAGGTCTTCCTAAGATTGTAATGGATCAGACCCCTAAGTACATGAGACGCACTAAGCTTCCTATTGTTAAGGCTAAGATTGGTCCTAAGGTAATGACACTTATTGCTGATAATAAGGTATTCGATGAACTTCCTGTTAAAGCTGAGGTAAAGGCTGAAGTAAGCGGTATCTATATTGTTGGTCTCAAGTCAGTCCGTGGTGGCAAGGCTGCTCCTGCTCCTGCCAAGAAGAAAGGCTTTATGGCTAAGTTAAGAGCCAAAGCCCAGAAGACTCTGGATGAAGATAAGGCAAGAAGAGCTGCTGAAGAAAAATCATCTAAGAAAAATAAAAAGAAGTAATATGGTTACAGATAATATTTGACACATATCGAAAATACCGGCATACAATTCGTAATAAAGAATTATTCGTACTACGAATTGTATGCCGGTATTTTGTATTTTACAGAGATGGATTGAGAAAAGCAAAAGGCTTTTCCGGGTCAGAATTGACAAACTGCATAAGCATGTATGCACATCGTATCGAAAGCTCTTCTTCCTGCAATATTCTGAGTGCCTCCCTCTTATCTGCAAGCACCGGTTCTATTGCTTCAGACTCTTCAAGCTTCTTATCTGAAATCTCTCCTGACGCATATCCAAACACCAAAGCGTTGCTTTCATCACAAAGGCCCTGTGCTTGAAAGAAAGCTCTTCTAAAAGCTTCCAGACCTCCCTCATATTCCCTGAATGTAAGACCTGTCTCTTCCTTAAGCTCTCTTGAGGCAGTCATTGCTATCGTCTCCCCAGGCTCTATAAGGCCCGCCGGCAGTTCATATATGTATCTGTCCAGCGGATACCTGTATTGCTTTATAAGCACAATTCTGTCGCTTGGACACTCTGTTACAGCATATATAACAGCACCATCGGGCGATGTTGCACTTGTCTGACAGGCCAGTTCCCCGTCATTCTTTCTGGTTGCAAAATAATATCCAAATGTCTTTCCATTCCTGTCAACTGCATCCATCTTATACATATTGAGAAATGGATTATCCGTCTGCTTTGTTATTGCAGTATATGCAGGTCTCATATAAATCCTCTTATAATGCTTGCATTCTAGTAGTACATTGTGTTAAATGCCGATGCCGCACTTAATCCGAAAGCAATATAAAACACCATAATTAACGCTATCATCACTACAGCAATTATAAGAGATGCAAGGCAGTAATTCTTGCGGCTCTTATTACCTGATCCAAATGCCCATACAAGCAGCATTATAAAGTTAACAACCGGAATCATGAGGACTATCATCGTTGCTATCCAGCCACCCACTGATAATGGCTGGTCATTAGTATCCTGCCATGCTGTATTCGCAGTGCCATACTGAGGCTGATACATCTGCTGCATCGGCGGCACCTGCTGTTGAGGCCGGTACTGCTGCATCGGCGGCACCTGCTGCTGAGGCTGGTACTGCTGCATCGGCGGCACCTGCTGCGCCTGTCCCAGATTCATCCTGTTATATGCAAATGGATCATTAGCTATGTTCTGAGCCGCCTCATCCGTTGTCACAGTATCGTCAGAACTGTTCTCAGCCTGATTATCATTGACTGAAGTGTCCTGAACTGTGTCCTGTTCTATGGCTGCGCCCTGCTCATCCCCCTGATTGCGTGTTCCACAGTACGGACAGAATAATGCATCGTCTTTAATCTCCTGTCCGCAGGTTATACATTTTTTCATAAACCTTCCCTCCATATCCTATTGTCTGTATGTATGTTCATATACATTCTAATTAATTATATAAGATAGCACCAGATTTTTCAATAAACATATCTGCCTATTATTCTTTATCTGTATGTAAAAAAACTGCCATTGCGGAACTGTTATTCCGAAATGGCAGCTTTGTAATTATTCTTCTGTACTATTATCAGCTGCAACTGTTGCTGCATCTGCTTCTGTATCCTCTGTATCCTCTGAAAGATTGAGTTCATAATCACCGTCATAATTCTCAATCTCATTGTATACACGACCTGTATCAATCTTAACATTGCGGTAACGGCGAAGTCCTGTACCGGCAGGAATAAGCTTACCGATGATGACATTCTCCTTAAGACCGATAAGTGGATCGACCTTACCATTAATTGCTGCTTCAGTAAGAACCTTAGTTGTTTCCTGGAATGAAGCTGCTGAAAGGAATGAGTTAGTCGCAAGAGATGCCTTAGTAATACCAAGCATAATAGGTGTTCCTACTGCCTGCTCCTTGCCCTCTTCTTCAAGTCTCTCATTAGTCTCATTAAAGTCAAGAACATCAACTGTTGTTCCAGGAAGGTATTCTGAATCACCTGCTGATTCAATTCTTATCTTCTTGAGCATCTGACGTACAATAAGCTCGATATGCTTATCGTTAATCTCAACACCCTGAAGTCGGTAAACTTTCTGTACCTCACGGATCATGTAATCCTGAACTGCACGTACACCCTTAATCTTAAGAAGATCATGTGGGTTAACGCTACCTTCTGTAAGCTCATCACCGGCTTCAAGAACAGCACCGTCAAGAATCTTGATTCTTGAACCGTAAGGGATAAGATATGTCTTTGACTGTCCGCTCTCATTATCTGTAATGATAATCTCACGTTTCTTCTTTGTATCCTTAATTGTGGCAACACCACCGAACTCAGCAATAATTGCAAGTCCCTTTGGCTTTCTTGCCTCAAAAAGTTCTTCTACTCTAGGAAGACCCTGTGTAATATCATCACCTGCAACACCACCGGTATGGAAAGTACGCATAGTAAGCTGTGTACCAGGCTCACCGATTGACTGTGCAGCGATAATACCAACTGCCTCACCTACCTGTACAGCCTGGCCTGTTGCCATGTTGGCACCATAACACTTGGCACATACACCGATATGTGAACGGCATGTAAGGATTGTTCTGATCTTAATCTTCTGAATACCTGTCTTCAAGATAGCTTCAGCTCTCTTAGGTGTAACCATATGGTTAGCAGCAACAATTACTTCACCTGTTGCAGGATCCTTAACATCCTCAGCAAGATATCTTCCTGTGATACGATCCTTAAGAGACTCAATCATCTCCTTGCCTTCCGTGAACTCTGTTACATACATGCCAGGAATCTCCTTGCGGTTCTCAGCACAGTCTGTCTCACGGATAATCTGTTCCTGGGAAACGTCAACAAGACGTCTTGTAAGGTAACCTGAATCGGCTGTACGAAGAGCCGTATCAGAAAGTCCCTTTCTGGCACCATGGGCTGAGATGAAGTATTCCAGTACATCAAGTCCTTCACGGAAGTTCGACTTGATAGGAAGTTCGATTGTACGACCTGATGTATCAGCCATAAGTCCTCGCATACCTGCAAGCTGCTTAATCTGCTGATTAGAACCACGGGCACCTGAATCAGCCATCATGAAGATGTTGTTATATTTATCGAGACCTGAAAGAAGGGCATCTGTAAGAGTTGCATCAGTCTCCTTCCAAACCTCTATTACTTCCTTATATCTCTCTTCTTCTGTAATGAAACCACGACGATAGTTCTTGGCAATCTTCTCGATTGTGCTCTCAGCATCAGCAATAAGCTGCTTCTTCTGCTCAGGCACTGTCATGTCAGAAATAGAAACTGTCATGGCAGCTCTTGTTGAATACTTATAACCGATAGCCTTGATATCATCAAGAACTTCTGCTGTACGTGTAGAACCATGTGTATTGATAACCTTCTCAAGGATAGCCTTAAGCTTCTTCTTACCTACATGGAAATCTACCTCAAGTGCGAGGAAATTCTC
The DNA here is from genome assembly GCA_025146925.1 of [Bacteroides] pectinophilus. Taxonomy (NCBI): domain Bacteria; kingdom Bacillati; phylum Bacillota; class Clostridia; order Eubacteriales; species [Bacteroides] pectinophilus. The sequence continues at coordinate 2,530,607 of CP102260.1, forward strand.
AGGCTTGCTTCTGTCAACAAAACCAAGATCCTGTGGAAGAATCTCGTTGAAGAGGAATCTTCCGAGTGTTGACTTAATCACACCTTCAACTATCTCGCCCTCAGCATTCTCTTTCTGAACCTTAACATTGATAATTGAATGAAGTGTTATAACTCCGTTCTCATATGCAAGGATTGCTTCATTAACGCTCTTAAAATACTTACCTTCACCCTTAACTCCCGGTCTTTCCTGTGTAAGGTAATAGATACCAAGTACCATATCCTGTGAAGGAACGGCAACAGGACCACCATCTGAAGGTTTCAGAAGGTTGTTAGGTGACAGAAGAAGGAAACGGCACTCTGCCTGTGCTTCTACTGAAAGTGGAAGATGGACAGCCATCTGGTCACCATCGAAATCGGCATTGAATGCTGTACATACAAGCGGATGCAGCTTGATAGCCTTACCTTCTACAAGGATTGGCTCAAAAGCCTGAATACCAAGTCTGTGAAGTGTAGGAGCACGATTAAGCATAACCGGATGCTCTTTAATAACATCCTCAAGTACATCCCATACTTCAGTCTCAAGTCTCTCAACCATCTTCTTGGCGCTCTTAACATTATGTGCCTTACCGCTTGTTACAAGCTCCTTCATAACGAAAGGCTTGAAAAGCTCAATTGCCATCTCCTTAGGGAGACCGCACTGATATATCTTAAGTTCAGGACCTACAACGATAACTGAACGTCCTGAATAGTCAACTCTCTTACCAAGGAGGTTCTGACGGAAACGTCCCTGCTTACCCTTTAACATATCTGAAAGTGACTTCAGAGCTCTGTTACCCGGACCTGTTACAGGACGTCCTCTTCTGCCATTATCAATAAGCGCATCAACTGCTTCCTGAAGCATTCTCTTCTCATTACGGACAATGATATCAGGAGCTCCGAGTTCCTTAAGTCTTGCAAGACGATTGTTACGGTTAATGATTCTTCTGTAAAGATCGTTAAGATCTGATGTAGCAAAACGTCCACCATCGAGCTGGACCATAGGTCTTAAATCCGGTGGAATTACAGGAATTGCAGTAAGTATCATCCACTCAGGCTTATTACCTGACTCCCTGAATGCCTCTACAACCTCAAGTCTCTTAACTATTCTTACTCTCTTCTGTCCTGAAGCATCTGCAAGTTCTGACTTAAGCTGTGCTGAATCCTTCTCAAGATCAATCTTCTGAAGAAGTTCCATAATAGCTTCCGCACCCATGCCTACTCTGAAAGCATTGCTTCCGTACTGGTCGCATGCTTCTCTGTATTCTGCCTCTGAAAGAATCTGCTTATCGGCAAGATTAGTCTCACCTCTGTCAAGCACAATATACGAAGCGAAGTACAGAACCTTCTCAAGTACACGTGGAGAAAGATCAAGAATCAGACCCATACGGCTTGGGATTCCCTTAAAATACCAGATATGTGAAACAGGAGCTGCAAGTGCGATGTGTCCCATACGCTCACGACGTACGCTGGCCTTAGTGACCTCAACGCCACATCTGTCACAGATAACGCCTTTATATCTGATCTTCTTATATTTTCCACAATGACATTCCCAATCTTTGCTCGGTCCAAAGATTCTCTCACAGAACAATCCATCCTTCTCAGGCTTAAGTGTTCTGTAATTGATGGTCTCCGGCTTAGTTACCTCGCCGTGAGACCACTCCATAATCTTCTCTGGAGAAGCAAGACCAATCTTGATAGAATCAAATGTCATTGGCTGATATGTTTCATTTGTTGTTTCTTGTGACATTTCCCGCACTCCCTTCTTATTCTTCATCACCTGAGTAATCATCATCATAATCATCCAGTACAACATCATCTGATGATTCTTCAGGCTCTTCATTCTCAAAGCCTTCTTCGCCTATTGTCTGTGCAGTATATCCATGATCTCCAAGGTCACCATCCTGCTTATAGCTCATTCCGGCATCCTCATAGATACGCTTGAAATCACCTTCACTATAATCAACATTCTCCATGATATCAACTTCTTCACCATTCTCATCAAGAACCTTAACATCAAGTGCAAGTGACTGGAGTTCCTTAAGGAGTACCTTGAATGACTCAGGGATACCCGGTTCAGGAATATTATCACCCTTGATAATTGCCTCGTAAGTCTTAACACGTCCGATAACATCATCAGATTTAACTGTAAGAATCTCCTGCAGTGTGTAAGATGCGCCATAAGCCTCAAGAGCCCAAACCTCCATCTCACCAAAACGCTGTCCACCGAACTGGGCTTTACCACCAAGTGGCTGCTGTGTTACGAGTGAGTAAGGACCTGTTGAACGTGCATGAATCTTATCATCAACAAGGTGATGCAGCTTAAGGTAATGCATGTGTCCGATAGTAACAGGGCTGTCGAAGTACTCACCTGTACGTCCGTCACGAAGTCTTACCTTACCGTCACGTGAGATAGGAACACCTTTCCACTCTGCACGATGATCCTTGTTTTCCTCAAGATAAGCAAATAATTCGTCATCAATCTTTCCCTTGCGCTTAGCAACGAACTCATCCCATTCAAGGTTAACATAGTCGTTGGCAAGATCAAGAGTATCCATAATATCATGCTCATCCGCACCGTCAAATACAGGTGTTGATATATTAAATCCAAGAGCCTTCGCAGCAAGGCTGAGATGAATCTCAAGCACCTGTCCGATATTCATTCGAGAAGGCACGCCCAGAGGGTTAAGCACGATATCAAGAGGTCTTCCGTTAGGAAGGAATGGCATATCCTCTACAGGAAGTATTCTTGAAACGACACCCTTGTTACCATGACGGCCGGCCATCTTATCACCAACAGAAATCTTTCTCTTCTGGGCAATATATATACGGACTGTCTGATTAACACCCGGTCCTAATTCATCTCCGTTCTCTCTTGTGAATACCTTAGCATCAACAACAATACCATATTCACCATGAGGCACCTTAAGTGATGTATCTCTTACTTCTCTTGCCTTCTCACCGAAGATTGCACGAAGAAGTCTCTCTTCTGCTGTAAGCTCTGTCTCACCCTTAGGTGTAACCTTACCTACAAGTATATCTCCTGCACGAACCTCGGCACCGATACGGATAATACCTCTCTCATCAAGATCCTTAAGTACATCATTGCCTACACCCGGAACATCTCTTGTAATCTCTTCCGGTCCGAGCTTTGTATCTCTTGCCTCTGTCTCGTACTCTTCTATATGAACTGATGTGTAAACATCATCCTGAACAAGCCTTTCACTAAGAAGTACGGCATCCTCGTAATTGTAACCTTCCCATGTCATGAAACCGATGAGAGGGTTCTTACCTAATGCAATCTCACCATTCTTAGTCGATGGTCCGTCTGCGATAACCTGTCCCTTCTCAACCTTATCACCCTTGAATACAATAGGTCTCTGGTTGTAGCAGTTGCTCTGGTTACTTCTTGCAAACTTAGTAAGGCGGTATACGTCTCTGCCATCCTTAGTCTTGACTGCTATCTCCTTAGATGTTGAATACTCAACAACACCTGCTTCCTTAGCGACAACACATACGCCTGAATCGACAGCAGCCTTATACTCCATACCTGTACCTACAACAGGAGCTTCTGTTGTAAGAAGAGGAACGGCCTGACGCTGCATGTTAGATCCCATGAGGGCACGGTTAGCATCATCGTTCTGGAGGAAAGGAATCATTGATGTAGCAACTGAGAATACCATTCGTGGAGAAACGTCCATAAGATCAAGCTTGCTCTTAGGGAATTCTGATGTCTCTTCACGATAACGGCCTGATACGGAATTCTTTACAAAATGTCCGTCCTCATCAAGTTCAGCATTAGCCTGTGCTACATAGAAATCATCTTCCTCATCCGCTGTAAGGTAACGTACTTCGTCTGTTACTCTTGGATTCTGTGGATCCGACTTATCGATAAGGCGATATGGAGCCTCAATAAATCCATACTCATTAATTCTTGCATATGATGCAAGTGAGTTAATAAGACCGATGTTAGGTCCTTCAGGTGTCTCGATAGGACACATTCTGCCATAATGTGTATAGTGAACATCTCGTACTTCGAATCCGGCACGATCTCTTGAAAGACCGCCAGGACCAAGTGCTGAAAGACGTCTCTTATGTGTCAGCTCACCAAGAGGGTTATTCTGATCCATGAACTGTGACAGCTGTGAACTTCCGAAGAACTCCTTAACTGCAGCCGTAACAGGCTTGATATTAATAAGGTTCTGAGCTGAAAGACCGCTCTGATCCTGTGTCTGCATTCTCTCACGGACAACTCTTTCCATTCTTGAAAGACCGATTCTGTACTGGTTCTGAAGGAGTTCACCTACAGCACGAATACGACGGTTACCAAGGTGATCGATATCATCCTTTGTACCGATTCCATATTCAAGATGGAGATTGTAGTTAATAGATGCAAATATATCTTCTATAGTAATATGCTTAGGAATAAGGTCATTAACATTCTTCTTAAGAAGTGTCTTAATATCATCTTCCTCATTCTCAAGTAAAGTCTTCAGTACAGGGAAGTATACAGGTTCAACGATGCCAAGTTCCTTAGCCTCATCTTCTGTTATATCTACCCACTTTGTAACATCAACCATAAGGTTAGAAAGCACCTTAACCTTACGCTCTTCTGTCTGGATATATACATATGGTACAGCTGCATCCTGGATTGTCTGTCCAATCTCTCTTGTAACAACCGTTCCTGCAGGGAAAGTCTCACCTGTCTGTTCGATAACAACATCTTCAGCAAGTGTCTGTCCTGCAATTCTTGTTCTGAAGTTAAGCTTCTTATTGAACTTATAACGTCCAACCTTAGCAAGATCATATCTTCTAGGGTCAAAGAACATAGCCTGAATAAGGCTTTCAGCATTATCTACTGAAACAGGCTCTCCCGGACGAATCTTCTTATAAAGTTCTGTAAGACCCTTCTCATGGTCTGTTGATACATCCTTCTCAATTGTAGCAAGGAGCTTTGGCTCATCACCAAATATATTAATAATATCCTCATTGCTGCCATTAATCATGGCATTATCCTTAGTTGGTGTAAGAAGTGCACGAATAAGCACTGTTACAGGAACTTTACGTGTTCTGTCGACACGTACATAGAAAATGTCATTAGAATCTGTCTCGTATTCCAGCCATGCACCACGGTTAGGAATTACCGTACATGAATAGAGTTCCTTACCAATCTTGTCATGCTGGATATCATAATATATACCAGGGGAACGTACTAACTGGCTTACAATAACTCTCTCTGCGCCATTAATGACAAATGTACCCGTTTCAGTCATCAGCGGAAGATCACCCATAAAAATCTCATGGTCTTTCATCTCGCCTGTCTGCTTATCCTGAAGCCTTACCTTGACACGCAACGGAGCTGCATAAGTAGCATCTCTTTCTTTACACTCTTCAATAGTATACTTTGCCTCATCCGTACAAAGTCTGAAACCTGTAAAATCCAGGCTCCAGCGACCGCTGTAGTCGCCTATTGGAGAAATGTCATTAAAAGCTTCATTGAGACCTTCGTCCAAAAACCACTGATATGAATTCTTCTGAACTTCGATTAAGTTTGGCATCTCAAGAACTTCTTTCTGCCTTGAGTAACTCATTCTGACATTATTGCCAAACTTCTTTGGACGTATTCTGTTCTTTTCCATCGACGTTTCACCCCTATGCTTAGTTTATTAAACACATTGACGGCAGGCTCCCAAGCCTCCGGGAGCACACAAGCTGCTGCCCTGTCCTAAAAAAAGGCATAAACAGCCTATCTCGCCACAATAGTGCATTGTTCATGATATCATATTTGTCAATAAAATGCAAGCAATATTTTCATTATATTTCCTGAATATTTATATAAGCACAAAAAACGGCACCCACATAAGTGGATGCCGTTCAATAAACTCAATCTGATATCCGTTATAATTACTTAAGAGTAACCTTAGCGCCCTCAGCCTCAAGCTTCTTCTTAATCTCCTCAGCCTCTTCCTTAGCTGCTGCTTCCTTAACTGTCTTAGGAGCGTTATCAACGAGATCCTTTGCTTCCTTAAGTCCAAGACCTGTGATCTCACGAACAACCTTGATAACCTTAACCTTGTTTGCGCCAGCTTCTGTAAGCTCTACGTCAAACTCTGTCTTCTCCTCAGCTGCTGCTGCGCCAGCACCTGCTGCTGCAACTACAACGCCTGCTGCTGCAGATACGCCGAACTCTTCCTCACAAGCCTTAACGAGATCGTTAAGCTCTAATACTGATAAACCTTTGATTACTTCGATAATTTCCTGAGTTGTCATTATTATAATCTCCTTTTCGATATAATTAATTAAATGTAAATGTTAACCTTATGCAACTTCTTCCTGCTTCTCAGCGATCTGCTTAATAACACGAGCAAAGTTTGTAACAGGTGACTGGATGCTTCCAAGGAACTTGGCAAGCAGTTCGTCTCTTGATGGAATTGTAGCGATAAGAGAAATTCCCTTAGCGTCATAATATGTTCCCTCAACTACGCCTGACTTTAACTCGAGTGCTTCAGCTGTCTTACCAAAATTGTAAAGAATTCTTGCCGGAGCTGTTGCATCATCTGCGCTGATTGCAATAGCTGTAGGTCCGTCGAGTTCTGCACTGAGTGCCTCAAACTCTGTACCTGCGATTGCACGCTTGATGAGTGTGTTCTTGTATACCTTGTATACAACACCAGCCTCTCTTAACTGCTTACGGAGCTGTGTATCCTGTTCTACTGTTAATCCACGGTAGTCAACAAGTACAGCACCCTTCGCATCCTTTAAGAAACCAGCGATCTCGTCTACAATCGGCTGCTTAAGCTCTACTTTAGCCATGATATTTACCTCCTGTCAGATTTTGACTGCCGAACCATCTTAACATCGGTTCGCATCAAATCGACATTATAAGAAAAGCCCCGTCTGCACACAGACGAGGCTATAATCTCAAACACTAATGATTTGATTGATTCCTCGGCAGGCGTGTTACCTTTGACCCTTGCGGGACCTAGCTGTCTTCGGCAGTTCATTACTTGTAATACTATAACTTATTATCTATAGAATGTCAATTGTTAATTTCAATTAACCAACAAACTTTGCTGTGTTAACCTTAACACCAGGACCCATTGTTGAAGTTACTACTACACTTCTGAGGTACTGACCCTTCAAAGATGATGGCTTAGCCTTAACGATTGCATCCATAATTGCCTGGAAGTTGTCCGCTAACTGCTCCTCAGTAAATGAAGCTTTACCGATTGGCACATGAATGATATTTGTCTTATCAAGTCTGTACTCGATCTTACCAGCCTTGATATCGTTGATTGCCTTTGTAACATCCATTGTTACTGTACCAGCCTTAGGGTTTGGCATTAAGCCCTTAGGACCAAGTACACGTCCGAGACGACCAACAACGCCCATCATATCAGGTGTAGCAACAACTACATCAAAATCAAACCAGTTATCGTTCTGGATCTTAGGGATAAGCTCCTCACCGCCAACATAATCAGCACCTGCTGCCTCAGCCTCAGCTACCTTATCACCCTTAGCGAATACGAGAACCTTTACAGTCTTACCTGTTCCGTGTGGAAGTACGACTGCACCACGGATCTGCTGGTCTGCATGACGTCCGTCACATCCTGTTCTGATGTGTGCTTCGATTGTCTCATCGAACTTAGCTGTAGCTGCCTTCTTAGCAAGAGCTACTGCTTCTGTTGTATCATATAAAGCTGCGCGGTCAATAAGCTTTGCAGCCTCTACATATTTCTTTCCTCTTTTCATTATGAACCTCCTGTGGTATTAGTGGCTGTGTAAATGTGCTAAGTGTATACTTTACACACGTCTCCCACTTTTCAATATATCTTCAAGATATTATATTCAATCCTCTGTCGGGATTAGTCCTCAACTGTGATACCCATGCTTCGTGCAGTACCGGCAATCATGCTCATAGCAGCCTCAAGGCTTGCTGCATTAAGATCCGGCATCTTAAGTTCTGCAATCTTCTGAATCTCAGCCTTAGAAATTGTAGCAACCTTATCCTTGTTAGGAACGGCTGAACCACTCTTAAGCTTGCATGCCTTCTTAAGAAGAACAGCAGCCGGCGGAGTCTTCGTGATGAAGCTGAAGCTTCTGTCTGCGTATACAGTGATGACAACAGGAATTATTAAATCTCCCTGGTCAGCTGTCTTTGCGTTAAACTGCTTTGTAAATTCGACGATGTTAACACCATGCTGTCCAAGTGCAGGACCAACAGGTGGTGCTGGTGTCGCTTTTCCGGCAGGAATCTGCAATTTGATATAACCTGTTACTTTCTTTGCCATTGTTATGACCTCCTAAAATATTACCTTACATCTTTTTAACTTCTGAGAAACTTATCTCAACCGGTGTTTCACGGCTGAACATATCGACATTAATAGTAACTGTCTGTCTGCTCTCATTGACGCTCTGGATTGCCTTAACTGATCCGGCCCATGCGCCTCCTGTGACTGTTACAATGTCACCAACCTTAAGATTGACAACCACGTTCTTGTCAGACTCTGAACTGTCGTTGCTTGTAAGACCATAAGGTTTCATCTCTTCTTCCGTGAGCGGTACCGGTTTAGATCCAGGACCTACAAAACCTGTCACGCCACGGATATTGCGTACCACATACCAGGTATCTTCGTTCATGACCATATTAACAAGAACGTATCCCGGGAATATTTTTCTCTCGACAGCCTTCTTAGTGCCATTAGCCCTAAGTTCATATACTGTCTCTACCGGAACCCTGACATCAAGTATCTGATCTTCAAGATGCCTGTTGGCTATTGTCTTGCTAATACTGTCCATAACCTTATTCTCATAGCCGGAATAAGTGTGAACAACATACCAACGTGGTTCTGAATTCACTTCTGCCCTAACTTCGCTTACTTCTGAATTTGTTTCTGCCATCTTATCACCCTCAACTTATTTTATCAGGAACTCGAGTCCGTATCTGATAATAAAATCTAATCCTGCTGTTATTAATCCCAGCAATACGGAGACAACCAATACAGCAACAGTTTCCTTAGTAAGTGTCTTCTGATCCGGCCAGCTTATATTCTTGAATTCAGCCTTAAGACCTTTGAACCAACTCTTCTTGGTCTTGCCCTTAGCAGTGTCACTCATAGAATCCTCCTACCATCTCCTGCCGCATGTCAATGCCATACATGCATCGGAGACAACTGTCATACTAATTACTTTGTTTCTTTGTGTAATGTGTGTGACTTACAGAATCTGCAATACTTCTTTGTTTCCATTCTGTCCGGATGAGTTTTCTTATCCTTCGTCATGTTGTAATTACGCTGCTTACACTCTGTACATGCCAATGTTATCTTTACGCGCACAACCATCCACCTCCATTAATTTTCTTTGATGATGCTGTATGCTTATGTAGCCATATTCATACTGCACCGCAAAAGGCTTTTTTTAGGCATAAAAAAAAGACCTCTTCCATAGCTAGTCTAATATATCACAGTTACAATGCAACGTCAATAAATTTTTCAAAATTTAGTAGTGACAATTCACTTTTCTCCTATTATAATATGTGTATCAGAAAAAGTCACGATTTTTTCACATTTAATATAAAGTAATAATAAAAATATTCCGAAATGGATTTCGGATTGTTATTACATTTTCTTAAATCATACAGACAAGGAGGTGACCTGTTATGATAAGCAGTGCATACAGCTATTATCTTTCCCAATACGCCGCACGTGAGACTGCAAGAACAGATAATGCAGCACGCAGACCGAGCGATTTGCGCCGTGCATATAACAAGATGCTTGGCATTAACAGGCTCGCTCCTGCATATAAGACCGACGTCTCACTTGAGGCACAGAAGTATGCAATAGACCTTAAGGAGAATGCACGTGAATTAAGCAGCATTGCCGACGAATTATCCGGAAGTGACGATGACAGCCTGATAATCAGGCAATCGGCAATATCTGATAATCCCGAAGCAGTAAGCGCCGTCTACGTCGGAAGCGGTGACTCCGGGGCTTCATCATTCAGCGTAAGCGTGCATCAGCTTGCAACAACGCAGATTAACACCGGCAATTTTCTGCCGCCGTCATCGAAGCTTCTTGAACCGGGTGATTATTCATTCGACCTTAACATGTCCGACATAACATACGAATTCGAATTCGGTGTCAGTGACAATGACAATTCACGAAGTATCCAGGATAAGATCTCACGACTCATAAACCGCTCCAATATAGGTCTGTCTGCCGATATCTGCAGCGATGACATGGGTAATACCGCGCTTCGCATTGAGTCTGCAGATACAGGTATCTCAGGAATGAAGCCTGTAATATTTGATTTTAAGGATAATGAGACTCCAGCCGCACAGAACACGCCTGCCGCAGCTACCTTGGGGCTTGACAGAGTAACGCAGCATCCGTCCAATGCGGTATATTCAATTGATGGCAATCAGCGTACAAGCACTTCCAATAAGATTACGATTAACAAGGAATTCGAGCTTTGCTTCCACAGTGTGCAGGAAGAGCCTCCGGTGAACATTGCTCTGAAGGCCGATTCCGATGCAATTGTAGACAGTATTAACGAACTGATTGGCGGCTATAACAATCTTATATCAGTTGCAACAGGTTCTGACACAGATACATTTGAAGGCAGTGCAAGATTAAGAAGACAGTTCTCTCAGCTTTCACGTTCATATTCAGGAGTTTTGAGCCAGAGTGGTCTTGACGTCAATGATAACGGAACTATCTCCGTCAATAAGAATGCCATTCTTACTCTTGCAGACGAAGGCGGTCTTGGTAAAGTCTATGACAGTCTTGGACACTTCAAGGATGCCCTGCATGATACAGCCGAGAGAATCGCGATGAACCCAATGGATTACGTGAATAATAAGATTATTGCATATAAGAATCCTAGAAGAGTGATGACAGACCCTTACAATCTGTCAGCTTATTCCGGAATGATGTTTAACGGATATATTTAAGAACTTGTATTTGCCAATATATGATATTTACACCATGCATAATAAAACGCCGCACGCTAAGTCCCTGTGACTTAACATGCGGCGCATTTTTGTATTTTTATATTTTACTTATCCAAGCTTTGCAGCGATTGCCGTAAGTAGTGTCACGGAATTCTTTATTGCCTGTGCTTCAAATGCGGGATAATCAACTGTTGCGCTGTCATCCGCTTTATCTGATATAGCTCTCATAATAAGAAATGGAATCTTATTTACATATGCTGCCTGTGCAATGGCTGCTCCTTCCATCTCCGTACACATTCCGCCAAAATTACTGATAATACGTTCCTTTACTGCCTTATCTGATATGAACTGGTCTCCACTCACAACACGTCCCACATGCACACCAACCTGAGGAAGCACTTCTTTGCAGCACTCTTCTGCTGTTGCCAGAAGCTTTTTATCTGCCTCGAATGAAAGCGTATCCATTCTTGGAATCTGTCCAAGCGGATACCCAAATCCAGTTGCATCCACATCATGATGAAGAACATCTGATGATAATACAATATCTCCAATGTCAATCGATGCATCAAGTGAGCCGGCTATTCCCGTATTAATAACTGCATCAGCCTTAAAGTCATCGCAGAGAATCTGCGTACATATTGCAGCATTAACCTTACCGATTCCGCTGCGCACAATTACAACCTCGCTGCCATTGAGACTTCCGCATGAGAACTTCATGCCGGCTTTTTCCTCAACACGCTCAATATTCATAGCTTCTACTATCTGTTCAACTTCTTCGTCCATGGCGCCTATAATGCCTATCATATGTGTTACCTCCGTATAATTAATGTCTGTTTGTGTAGTGGTTAGTTGTATCTATGTGTCATATTGATATAAGAGTGACGCGGGGCAGACCGGCAGTTCAACGCAGGGCCGCTTGCGCTGCTTAGAGCCGGCAATGGTACATAAGGCGGCAGAATACGCCGCCTAAGTACCAGCCGCTCTAAAAGCCCCTGCTTATGAATCTGCCGGTCTGCTCCGCTGTGCTTCCGTCATCGTTACCTGACGCACACAGATGCATCTACACTGTATTCCTAATAATCCCGGTGCGTATATTTCCGCGCGTCCGCGTCTGCGAAACACAGCGGCGGTGTGTTGTGCTGCAACCGGGTGCTTTGCAGACATCGGTACTTAGCCGCCGTATTCCGGCGGCTTATGTACCGCTATGTCTGCATCGCAGCGCAAGCGTGCCCGGATGCGGCATAACACACCGCCGCGTTCCTTACACACGCGCCTACAGTATCCTCTCTATATCCTCATAGCACTTCACTACATAGTCACAATGCAGCCCCTGTGGTCTTACAGCTCCTGCGCGGTTTAACCAGCATGTCTTAATTCCATACTGCACACCGCCCTTCATATCAGAAGTAAGTGAATCTCCTATTATCATCACCCTGCTTCTGTCATATATTCCGATTCCGTTCATGCATGCATCAAAATACTTTTCTGAAGGCTTGTCTGCGCCTATCTGCTCTGATATAAAGCATCCCTTTATATACTTTCCGACACCGCTTTCCGCAATACGCCTTGTCTGCGTTCTTGTTATTCCATTAGTAGCTATATATACATCATAACGTTCCGAGAGGTATTTCAGGAGTTCCAAAGCCCCCTCATAAAGCACGTGCTGCTTTGTAAGCTCATCGCGATATATTGCCTCAAATGCCTTACCGTCATAATCTATCCCCTCTTTTTCAAAGAAAAGCTGCCAGCGCGTATCAAGAAGTTCCTGCCTTGTTATCTCGCGTCTTTCAAGCTTCTGCCACATAGACGTATTATGAACAAGGAATCTGTCTGCGAATCCAACGGCTGTATCCGCTTTACCGGCATGTATTCCAGCCTTCTCCAGCGATATTGCTACCGCTCTTCTGGCACATTCATCAAAATCCATAATCGTATTGTCATTATCGAGAAGTATTACGTCTACATCGGCCTTTGTATACAACGAATCAAGCACCTCAAAATAATTCTCAAATGTCTTACGGCAGCACCCCGGATTCTTAATTACAACGCCATCCGCTCCAAGTCCCGTAAGAGACATCGCCATTGCTATTCTGTGGTCTTCATAAGTCTCAACCTCAACAGGCTGCGGCTTACCCGGGAATATCCTGATTCCATCGTATTGAGGAATCTCCTCGCATTTTATCCCCATTCCCGTAAGTTCATTTATAATTGCCGCCATTCTGTCAGATTCCTGATACCTGATATGTCCGACATTATAAATGCTTGTCGGCGTATCGGCATATACGGCAACTGCTGCCATAGTCATAGTCTGGTCCGAAAAATCATTCATATCAATAGTTATACCGTGATATGACGATACCCCGGAGCCCTTAACCCATAGTCCTTCCTTCGACTCCTCGAGTACACAGCCAAGCGTCCCAAGTGTCTCGACATACTTCATATCACCCTGAAGAGATGGTCTGTGGACACGCTCAACTCTCACATCACAGCCGAGTATCGGAGCCATACTGTAAAAATACGACGCAGCCGATATATCAGGTTCAACAACATAACTGCCGAGTCCGTAACTTTGATGACCTGCAACTCTGTATCCGCTGTCATGTCTCGTATATGATATACCAAACTGTTCAAGCATCGAAAGTGTCATCTTAATATATGAACCTTCTGTTCTGCTGCCTGTCACATTAATGTCAAGCCCGGCATCAAGAAGTGTTCCTGCCATAAGAAGCGCACTTGTGAACTGGCTGCTTACCGTAGTATCAACCGTGACAGATGACAGATGTATATCATGTGAATGCATAATGAACGGAAAATGCCCCTCTTCTCCGAGGAATTCAAACTCAACTCCTCCGTCACGAAGAATTTTAAGCAGCGGCTCCATAGGTCTTTTAGCCATCTGCTTTGACGAATTCATCTCATAATCACCGCCTGCAAGCGCAAGCATAACTGTGAGAAATCTTGCCGCAGTTCCTGCACTCCGCACATCAACTGAAGCAGTGTTATTGGGAATTACTCCGCCTGTACCCTGTATTACGACACGCTCATTCTCCTCATCGATGATAAGTTCAAATCCGAGCCTGCCGAGGCAGTCCAAAAATGCTCTTGAATCATCACTGAACAAAACGCCGGTAAGCTCACACCGGCGTTCTGACATTGCAGCAAGCATCAATGCCCTGTTCGTTATACTCTTTGAGCCGGGAACCTTAACACAAAAAGGTCCCCTGTTGCAAAGCCGTTTAACCTCGTATGTATCATTAACCATCATATCCTTCTGCATATTATTCTGCATATTATTCCGCATAGTACACCCAGTTCTCTTTTTTCTTCTTCTCTTCCGGATATTCTCCGTCTATATAGCCAAGCGCACAATGTCCGATTCCTTCGTAATCTCCTTCTATTCCAAGTGACTTAAGGATCTCCTTGCCCTCAGGCATCTCAAACTCTTCCTTAGCTCTGTGTATCCAGCAGCTTCCAAGTCCCAGGTCATGTGCCGCAAGCATAAGGTTACCCATAACAAGGCTTCCGTCATACACATGTGTAGGACGCGACTTGTCAGCAAGAACAATAAGAATTACGGGTGCCCCGTAGAACGGGTCACTTGACGAACCCATTATCTGTGCATTCATCTTAGATATCTTATCCCTTAATCCCTTATTAGTTACTGCAATTATAATCGGTGACTGATAGTGCATTCCTGTAGCTGCACATGTTCCTGCTTCAAGAACCTTGTCAATGAGTTCCTTCGGAACCATGTCAGGCTTATATTTTCTGATACTTCTTCTTGTCTTAATAATGTCTAATGTCTCACCCATGCTGTTTCTCCGTTTCATAAAACAACTTTACCGAAAACATTTTACCACAACATAATTAATGCGTCTATGATACATTTTCAAACTGGGAATTATAAAGCTGTGCATAGAATCCGTTCTTTTCAAGGAGTTCCTCATGGCTGCCCTGCTCTACAATATCCCCGTCACGCATAACAAGTATTATGTCGGCATTGCGGATTGTCGAGAGACGGTGGGCTATGATAAAGCTTGTGCGGCCCTTCATAAGATTATCCATGGCGTTCTGTATCTGCTCTTCTGTTCTCGTATCTACTGAAGATGTAGCCTCGTCAAGAATTATCACCCTGTTATCCGCAAGAATTGCCCTTGCTATCGTAAGGAGCTGTTTCTGTCCCTGTGATACATTGCTTGCATCTTCGTTAAGTTCCATATTATAGCCGCCCGGAAGTGTTCTTATGAACTTATCGGCATGTGCTGCCTTACATGCTGCAATTACTTCTTCATCAGTTGCATCAAGGCGTCCGTAGCGTACATTTTCCATTATTGTACCCTTGAAAAGCCATGTATCCTGAAGCACCATTCCAAATGCGCTTCGTAAGTCTCTTCTGTTGTAGTCTTTAACATTATGCCCGTCAAGCATTATCTTTCCTGAGTTCACATCATAGAATCTCATAAGGAGCTTGACCATCGTTGTCTTTCCCGCACCTGTAGGCCCTACTATGGCTACTTTCTGCCCCGGCCGGACATTGGCGCTGAAATCATGGATTATGACATTATCCGGGTTATATCCGAACTTAACATGGTCGAACTCAACTGATCCTTCAATGACATGCTCTGATATATCAACCGGATTGGCCGCAGCCTGATCCTCCTCTTCCTCGCCAAGGAATTCAAATACACGCTCAGCTGCCGCTGCCATTGACTGTACCTGGTTAATAACCTGTGCAATCTGCTGTATTGGCTGTGTAAAGTTCTTTACATACTGGATAAATGCCTGTATGTCACCGACTGTAATTCTGCCCTTTACTGCAAGAATACCGCCGCAAAGTGCCACACCTGCATATCCGAGGTTGCCTACAAAAGCCATTATCGGCTGCATCATTCCCGAGAAAAACTGTGACTTCCATGCTGAGTCATACAGAATCTTATTCGTGCGGTTGAATTCATCAAGTGTCTCCTGCTCTTTATTGAAGAGCTTTATTACGTTCTGCCCGCCAAACGTCTCTTCAACCTGACCGTTTATATGACCGAGATACTCCTGCTGCTTTATGAAAAATCTCTGTGATTTTTTAACTGTAAATGAAACAAGCGCTCCGGATACAGGAAGGACAACAAGTGCTATAAGTGTCATAAGCGGTGAGATGCTGAGCATCATTATAAGCACACCTATAAGTGTTGCCGTTGATGTAATTATCTGTGTTATACTCTGGTTAAGTCCCTGACCGAACGTATCAACATCATTGGTAATTCTTGAAAGAACCTCACCATATGTCCTGCTCTCAAAGTATTTCATCGGCATTCTGTTTATCTTCTGTGATATATCGCGTCTTAACTGATAGCATACCTTCTGGGTAACTCCTGTCATAAGCATGCCCTGCGCGAAATTGAATATTGCACTTACCGCGTATATTGCAAGTACAAATACAAGTATTCTGCCAATATATTCAAAATCAATACCGCCTGTTCCCTGTATCTTCGCCATAAGACCTTCTGCAAGACCCGTTGTTGCCTTACCAAGTATCTTAGGTCCCATTACGCTGAATACCGTTGATGCTGCTGCAAACAGCATTACAAGGAATATCTGTATTTTAAATCTGCCTATATATGACATAAGCTTCTTTATTGACCCCTTAAAATTCTTGGATTTCTGGGGTGGTACCATTGCTCCCGGACGTGGCATTTAATTTTCCTCCTTTCCCGCATTCTTAAGTTCTTCCTCTGAAAGCTGTGACATTGCTATTTCTTTGTATACCTCACAGTTCTCAAGGAGCTGTCCATGAGTTCCGATTCCGGCGATCCTGCCTTCATCAAGTACTATTATCTGCTCTGCATGAAGTATCGTACTTACACGCTGTGCAACTATAATCATGGTACTGTCGCGGACATTCTCACCAAGCGCCTTTCTTAATGCGGCATCAGTCTTTAAGTCAAGCGCTGAAAAGCTGTCATCAAATACAAATATCTTCGGATGCTTTGCTATTGCCCTCGCAATCGAAAGTCTCTGCTTCTGTCCGCCTGACACATTAGAACCGCCCTGCGCTATTCTGCTGTTATAAGTATCATCTTTTTCTTCGATAAATTCTGTTGCCTGCGCTATCTGTGCACACTGCTTCATATCATCATCAGATGCATCGGAATTGCCAAACTTTATATTACTCGCGATTGTTCCTGAAAAAAGCACCGCTTTCTGAGGAACGAATCCAATCATTCCCCTTAAATCCTCAAGAGACATATCCCTTATATCCGTTCCGTCTATGGTTATCGAACCTTCTGTAACATCATAGAGACGCGGAATAAGATTTACAAGTGTTGACTTACCGCATCCGGTACTTCCTATAATTGCAGTTGTCTGCCCCGGAAGTGCTTCAAAATCAATATTTTCAAGTACGCAGTCCTCTGCATTCGGATATCTGAAATTAACATGGTTAAATCTGACTTTTCCTTCTGCCTTATCTTCAACATGTACCGGATTATCAGGATTCTCAACCGAACTTGCCGTCTTCATTACCTCATCAATTCTGTCTGCTGCAACCGCTGCTCTCGGAAGCATTATTGAAAGCATCGTAAGCATAAGGAATGCCATAACTATCTGCATCGCATATGTCATAAATGCAGTCATCGTTCCTACCTGCATTGTTCCCGCATCAATATGGTGTGCGCTCACCCATACGATAAGTACAGTTATGACATACATGATAAACATCATTCCCGGCATCATAAATGTCATTACGCGGTTAGTAAAGAGATTGGTCTTAGTAAGCTCTGTATTGGCTGCATCAAATCTCTTCTCCTCTTCATCTTCACGTCCGAATGCCCTGATTACGGAAAGTCCGGTAAGAATCTCTCTTGATACGAGATTAACCTTATCAACCAGCTTCTGCATAAGCTTGAACTTAGGCATTGCGATTGAAGTAAGTACAAGCACAAAGCCCATAATAAGGAGTACCGCGAGACCTATTACCCATTCCATATGTGAACCGGTATTAAGCACCTTTATAATTCCGCCGATTCCGATTATAGGCGCATATGCAACAATTCTCAGCATTATTACTGTTACCATCTGTATCTGCTGCACGTCATTGGTACATCTTGTTATAAGTGATGCCGTAGAGAACTTATCCATCTCAGTGTTAGAAAATCCGACAACCTTTTTGAAAAGATTGCCGCGGAGTGTCATTCCCACACCGGCCGCAACACGCGAAGCAGCAAGTCCTACAAGCACTGTTGCGGCTGCCATAATAAGTGCAAGCCCAACCATCTTACCGCCGGCTGCAAGCAGATAATTCAACTGGATCTTATTCATATCCATTCCCGCATTGGCATCACACTGCTTTGCATAAGCAACTCCCATTGAACTTACAAGTGACGCCCCCATTGAGTCTATCATCTGTGAAGCCTTATCCTGCATCTGTATGACAGCATCTTTACCTGCAAGCCCTGCCTTTGCCGCCTGAATGAACTGCACTCTCTCATCGTCCTTTAACTGATAGTTAATCAGAATTGGAACAAGCAGTTCATTCTGCACAGCCGTAATATCTTTTTTCTTACTTATGTTAAGTCTGTAGATTCCATCCTCTTCCAGATCATACGACTTTTTCCAGAGTCCGGCCTGTTCATCTGTCATGAAAAGCTCAGCCTCCTCAAAGTCTGTCTGCGTCACCGACTGTGGCACTGAATACGCAATGCCGCCATTCTGTATTCCGGTATCAATGATATCCGATGTATACTGTGGCATCGCAAGGTCACAAAACGCCTGAACCGCAAGGAGTGCCAGGATTATAATTACCGATTTCCAATACGGAGCAAGATTGCGAAATATTTTTCCCATTGTAATTCCTTTCTGAATATAGTTACTTCGTTATTTTCATATTTTCATTGACAATGTTCTAATAGTATTTCATTTTTACAAATTACGTCAATACTAATGGACTACATTTAATAAATATATAATACTAATTGACACATTTATTAACATTATCTAAAATATATTAACGTAGTATAAATTTTTACACAGGAGGCTATAATGATTCAATTAAACAATTTTGCAAACAATGAAAATCTTAAGCAGATAGCTCAGATGGGCTCATACACTGTATATGAGCATCAGAAAGATATGAGCGTTGCACCGTCATATGCATCAGTTGCATATTTCATGCATGAGATGAATGTAAGAAAGCGTCAGGTTCTGTGCTGCCTTAACGGAACTTCCGTAAGAGTCCAGGCAGGCGCAATGCAGTGGACAGCCGGAAGCGTAGAATCAGAGACAGGCGTTAAGGGTGTAGGTGATTTCTTAGGGAAGGCTCTTAAGGGTGCCGTAACCAACGAATCAGCCGTTAAGCCGGTATATAACGGCTGGGGCTATCTCATGCTTGAACCTACATATAATTATATCATCCTTGAGGATGTTGCTACATGGGGAAGCGGTATTGTTCTTGATGACGGAATGTTTCTCGCATGTGATGCAGGTCTTAATGAGACAGTTGTTGCACGTAACAGTGTATCTTCAGCGCTTCTTGGCGGTGAAGGACTTTTCAACTTAAGTCTCAGCGGCCAGGGTATTGCTGTTCTCGAAAGTCCTGTGCCACGCGAAGAACTTTTTGAGATTGTCCTTGATAATGATGTTGTAAAGATTGACGGCAATATGGCTGTTGCATGGTCATCTTCACTTCAGTTTACTGTCGAAAAGTCTTCAAAGAGTCTGCTTGGCTCCGCTGTTAACGGTGAAGGTTTTGTTAATGTATATCGTGGTTCGGGACGCATACTCATGGCACCTACAGTCAACGGAACCACAATGTCAACATCTAATTCTCCTAAGCAGAATGCCGGAGTATCATCAAAGGGTCTCGTATCAAGCATTGCCAAGAGTGCATTAGACTTATAATTTTGTTACAATAACTTTGTTATCCAGTATATAACACCCAGTATCCAGCTGCTGACTATTCCATAGAGTATAACAGGACCGGCTATCGTGAATATCTTACATCCGACTCCGAATACCCAGCCTTCCTTCTTATACTCTATAGCGGCAGCTGCTACTGAGTTGGCGAATCCCGTTATCGGCACAAGGCTTCCGGCTCCGCCCCACTTCGTAATCGATGGATATATATTAAGTCCCGTAAGAATTACGCTCAGAAGAATGAGTGTAACAGTTGTCCACAGCGCAGCTTCATCCGCTGCTATTCCACAGCCCTTATATATCTCAAGAACCCCCTGCCCAACAGTACATATTATTCCTCCGGTAACGAATGCCTTTATACATTCCACGGCACAATTGTGTTTGGGCGTAATCTCCTCCACATATCCATTATATATCTCATCCCTGTCCTTAGAATCAAGTCCGTCAAGCATATCCCTACTCCCTTCTGATATTTCCTTCACAAGCAGCAAAATCATGTTATCATAAGACAAGCTTTTCCCACATCCAATAAATATATTCATGAATTAATTTTAATTTTTAATAAAATTCCAAACTTTTACTAATATTAATTTGTCTATATAATAGAAATTGAAAAATATACAATTATCCGGATATACGATATTTTTTATTTCCTTAAAATTCACAAAACGGAAGGAGCCATCTTGAATAAATACGATAAATGCGTGCAGTACATCCTTGATAATCAGACGCATTTTTACCGAATAGCATACTGCTATGTAAAAAATGAGCATGATGCTCAGGATGTTGTACAGAATACAATTATCAAAGCGCTTGAGAATATCACTTCTCTAAGATGTATAGGAGCCATAAGGACATGGTTCTACAGAATCCTTGTAAATGAATCTCTCAATTTTATTAACAGGACTAAGAAAGAGATTCCTTATGAACAATTTGACACCGAATATACCGACAGCTTCTATCATCCCGACGATGAGATTATGTCACTTGTGCTTGGACTTCCACAGGATATGCGTACAATAATTATACTTCATGTTTATGAAGAGCTTACCCTGAGGGAATGTGCTGCTATTGCACGCATTCCGCTGAGTACTGCCAAGACACGATATTATGCAGCACTTAAGCAGCTTCGCAACAGTATGGAGGATCACAATGAATAACCGGAATAATATCATTTTTGACAAGAGCAGGGAGGCCTACAATAATATGGTCATCCCATCAACGCTTAACAGCAAAGTAAAGGAGGCGGTTAATATGTCACCAGGCAGAAAACATACAAACAGCCGTATTATCATCACTGTAGCATCTACAGCTGCCGCAATAGTTATTCTTTTTATTGCAGGCGTCAATACAAGCACAGCATTTGCCGCAACACTATCTGATATTCCTATTATAGGAAGTATCGTAAAGGTCGTTACGGGACGCAGCTTCAGTGAGAGGAATGACAATGTTACAATCAATGTCGACATACCACAGATAGATGTTGATTCCACATCGGCATCAGATGCCGCTCATGTCACAGCAGAGCAGGTCAATGCCATTATACAGAAAACTGTCGATGATTACATGCAGGAACAGCAGTCTGTAATAGACGATTACAAAAAAAGCTTTCTCGAGACAGGGGGAACGATTGATGAATGGAACCAGCGTACAATCGACCTTACAGCCAGATATGAAGTAAAATATCAGGATGACCGCTGCCTTTCATTGTATCTGTACATGTATATGTCAGCATTTGCATTTACTCAGGATAATTACTATTACAACTATGACTTTGCAACCGGCCGTGAACTTACCCTTAAAGACATTCTCGGCGACGATTATATCAACATTGCCAACCGGTCAATAATTGACCAGATTACAGAACAGGTGAATTCTGACTCTAATGCAATGTACTGGGGATATTATCCTGCCGGTTACAGCGGAACTGACACATCTGAGAACACTGACAAATTTACTACTATCACAGATGACACTTCATTCTATCTGAATTCCGACGGTGACCCTGTCATATGCTTTCCGAAATACTCCATCGCACCGGGTTACATGGGTGTCCGCGAATTCGTTGTAAAACGTCAGTCTAATTCATAACATACAGGCGCAGATAATATACAAGACTTCCTATGCCTTTTCCAAGTGCTATGCAAAGCACAGCCCATCCAAGACCTCCGGCTATCCTTGTTCTTCTCACAAGAACAGGGATAGCCTTTACCGTCTCAGCAAGACATACAGCAAAGCTCCCCACATATATACCCGACATCAGGCCAAATACTGCCGCTCCGGCTATTCCGACAGGCACCGGAATTTCATACAGCAGCCATATATTTCCAAGCGCTGCCCCAAGCATTATCATATCTTCATATAATCTTATGTGACTTGCCGTATTCGTAACTTTTGCATATCTGTTAATAAGACCGACGCTGGTTATAATTGCAAATATTCCCGCTGCCGATACAGCGCCTCCTCCTAGGCACAAGAGGCCTGTCATTATATATTTTAATACCGTCATTGAACATCCTCTTCCTTTCCTGACCTTCCGCCACGTTCAATAAGTGCATAATCCAGATCCTGCTCGTAATTATTCATCTCAACCTCTATCGGTGTAGGGTCATTACTGAATGTCTTACTTCCAAAATGATTATAGAACACTGCTATTCCTCCGGTAAGTCCCACCGAATACATAAGTTCCATCCAGTTTGTATCCGTCTTTTCCTCTCCTGTTATCATTCCATATACTTTTTCAAAAATCTCTGTTGTCCCGACATCATTGTTATAGGCCATAATTGCATACCCGCTGCCAAAGAAAATCACTATACATATAAGAACTGTCTTAATAACATCAAGAACCGCCGCCATATGATGATTCCGCTTTTTCTCGTCTATATAATCCACTATAAAATCTGCCTCTCCGATATTCTCAACCGAGGCCTGTGGATATTCCTTCTGTATAAGCTCAATTACCTTCATTGCGGATACACTGTATCTTTTCTTTTGTATATGCTGTTTTTTGGCATTTCTGTTACCTGCCGTGCTGTCTCTCCCATTCTCAGGTATCTTCATAATCCTTATTGTCTTAAGCTTATTTACAACTGTGCTGTCGGTACAGTATATACTTGCCACATCCCCGATGGTTACTTCCCTGCTGCCCACCTCGTTATTCCTGTCTAGTTTTATATAGATATTCTGATTCATTCTGATTCATATTCCCCCATTAACACCCATTTTTGTGACATAACAATTCTTTGTGCAGACACAAATCCTGCATAATCCTCATTTTATTATGCACCAAAAAAGGCCCCGGCATACATATGCCGGAGCCTGATTATACAATATCTGTAACTATGCAATTAACAATTAATAGAATATGGAATAAAGCGTAACTGCACTTATCTTCCACTGTCCATCCTTATACATATAAGTAAATGTGGCACTTGTTGTTTCGTTAAAGTTCTTTGTCTGGCCTGACTTCTGCGCTCCCGTTCCTGTAACTCCTGCTGATATCGAAACCTTAACATAAGGACATCCGTCAGTTGTTCCGGAAGATGACTGTGTCGAGAACTTATTGAAATCAATACTCTTGACACCATAGCCATTTTTGTATGTATTAGATACAAACTTATCATATGCCGACTTAATGCTCTTTAACTTTGCTGCATTATCAACACACATGCCCTTAACTGAATCAAAGCTCTTGTTATCAATGGCTGCGTTGAAGAACGTCTTGAGATCCTGCTCTGCCGCTGCCATTCTGGCATCAAGGACATCCTCCCTGATATCCGTCGTTGTGATGACATAAGTATATCCTTCGTCTGAGCCGAACTGATAATCCTTATCAATATCCCTGTAAATATCATCAGTTACACGGATTCTGTGTTCGCCTGCAAACATTACGTCAATCTTATATACCTTCTTCGTTTTTTCTGATGATGACTTTGAATTATCTTTCTTATCATCTTCGCTGTTGTCAATATATTTGTCCGGCACTTCTACATCATCAATATAAAGTTTGGATGTTGCTCTTACCGTGAGCTTAACATTCTTTGATACTATATCTCTTGGACTTACCTTATATCTGTTCCAGAAGAGCATAAACTTCCCGTCGCGCACCAGCTCAACTGATGTCACAGATCTTGAATTGCCTTTTGTATAATATGTAACGTAAAACTTCTTGGCAATTTTGGAATCATAATCTTCATCTTCAACGACTTCATAGTTCGTTATATCCTTGGCATCTCTGTCTTCAAGTGTTTTGGCAAGAAGCTCCTTTGTAATGAAGTCTCCCTTAGGAAGATCCATATACTTAAACGCCTTCTCCCACTGTCCTTCCATAGATGCTTTGAAATAATTCTGCGCGATTCTCTTAGGACTGCTGAGTACACTTCCTGCTATTATGAAAATAATAACAAGTGCCGCAACTGCTGCTCCTGTAATAATTGACTTACGCTGCTTTGCTGACATTGGCTGCTTTGGTGCTGCAGGTGCCTGTACCTGTGGCTGCTGTGCCGTCATCTGCGGCTGCTGTGCCGCCTCCTGTGTACTCTCAGGTGCCTGTGGCGCTGTCATCTGCTCTGCCGCAGGTGCCTGTACTGTGTTGTCCTCCAATGGTGCTCCGCACGCTGCGCAGAACCTTGCATCATCTTCATTCTTAGTTCCACATTTTGGGCAAAACATGATTATCCTCCTCATATTCTAATATATACTTTGACCCTCTCTGTATGCGCATAAAATGCTTTATCTGCAGGCAAAATATCAGTTAAATTTTACCATACGCCATATCAAACTTCAACCGGCTCTTTTCAAAGTACTTACGCAAAGTACTTACACAACAGCATCAATATAAAGTTGAAATACGAATCAATATAATATATTATAAATACTGTAGACTATACATTCAGAAACGGAGATATTTATTTATATGTGGATTGCAGATAACTGGAAAGATTATGAAGTTATAGATACTTCCTGCAAAGAGAAGCTTGAAAGATGGGGAGATTATATCCTTGTCCGTCCCGACCCGCAGGTAATATGGGATACGCCTAAGACTGACCCAAGATGGAAGCGGCTCAATGGCCACTACCACAGAAGCCAGCAGGGTGGCGGAAGCTGGGAGTTCTTCAACCTGCCGGAGCAGTGGAGCATAAGCTATTCAAGTGATACATTTAAGAAGCCGCTCAGATTCAACCTTAAGCCTTTCAGCTTTAAGCATACGGGACTGTTCCCTGAACAGGCTGTCAACTGGGACTGGTGCGGCAGTAAGATTGCACAGCGCAAGGCTGCAGAACCTGACCGTGAGATAAAGATTCTTAACCTCTTTGCATATACCGGAGGTGCCACACTTGCATGTGCTGCATCAGGAGCATTTGTGACACATGTTGATGCCTCAAAGGGAATGGTCGGATGGGCTAAGGAGAATGCTGCAAGCACAGGACTCTCTGACCGTTCAGTCCGCTGGATAGTAGATGACTGTATCAAGTTTGTTGAGCGTGAGATACGCCGTGGCAATCATTATGACGGAATCATCATGGATCCTCCTTCATATGGCCGTGGCCCTAAGGGGGAGATCTGGAAGATTGAAGATTCAATTCATTCACTTGTTCAGCTCTGCGCCAGACTATTAAGCCCGGATCCTCTGTTCTTCCTGATTAATTCATATACTACAGGACTGGCGCCGGCAGTTCTCACATATATGCTCTCTACCGAACTTAAGTCATTTGGCGGGACTGTAGACTCACAGGAGATTGGTCTGCCTGTAAGTTCTAACGGACTTGTACTTCCATGCGGTGCCTCAGGACGCTGGACTTCTTTATAACAATATTTTAATCATGATATTTTTTCCCTCAGTCTCAGCAGAATCCGCTTTTCGATTCTGCTGACCTGAACCTGGGATATTCCCATTTCTTTTGCAACCTGTGTCTGCGTCTGATCTCTGAAATACCTCAGCAGTATCAGGTTTTTTTCATTCTCCGGAAGCTCGTCCAGAATCTGCTTAAGCACCATATGATTTATAAGCTGCTCCTTCTCATAGTCTGTCCATTCACACTCCGGAACAATTCCGGCTCCTGATGAGCCTCTGTCAGCCACACGGTCTATAAGTGTAATCTCATTGCCGTCAGACTGATATATTGTCTTATATATTGATTCAATCTCACTGCCTGCCTCAAGAGCCATGACAATATCTTCCTCAGGCACGTCAATAGCCCTTGCTATCATCTCCATTGACGGTTCCTCTCCCATCTCCTTCTGAAGCTGTTCCCTTGCACGCTGTACCTTTACAACAATCTCTTTTAACGAACGGCTTACCTTAATCATTCCGTCATCACGCAGAAAACGCTTTACCTCTCCAGTGATCATTGGAACTGCATAAGTCGAAAACCTGACATCGTAAGATGTGTCAAATTTGTCTATAGCCTTTATAAGTCCTATGCTTCCTATCTGGAAAAGATCTTCAAGCTCGTGTCCACGGCCCGTAAATCTTTTTACAATACTCCATATAAGTCCCATATTCTCTGTAACAAGCCTGTTTCTGGCTTCTTTGTCCCCTCTGTGCGCCTGCTCGATAAGTTCTTTTGTATGATTATAAGAATCACACATTCACTTCACCCTTATTGCACCCTCAATAGACTGTTAAACTGACCTGCTGCCAAGCTGCTTTGTCATAATAACTCTGGTTCCTTCTCCCGGCTCTGACTCCACCTTAATGCTGTCCATGAATGCCTCCATGAATGAAAAACCCATTCCTGAGCGTTCGAGTTCCGGTTTTGATGTATACAAAGGCTGCATTGCCCTGTCCACATCATCAATCCCGACACCATAGTCTTCGATTACTACAGTTACCGTCTCTTCCTCAATTTCACATCTGATGACTATTACCCCCGGCCCATTCTCATATCCATGTACAATGCAGTTGGTCACTGCTTCTGATACCGCTGTCTTTATATCGGCTATCTCATCAAGCGTAGGATTGAGTTTTGTGCAGAATGCAGCTACCACAACTCTTGCAAAGCTTTCGTTATCCGACCTTGCAGATATCTCCATTCTCATTGCATTGCCATCATTAATATTTTGCATTATTACGTCCTCCCCCGGCACAAATCTGGTCATCATGCACTTCACACGATTCAATTGCTTCACCAAGCTCTCCAAACACAGTAACAATTTTATAAAGTCCTGATATCTGCAGGATTCTTTC
This sequence comes from [Bacteroides] pectinophilus, assembly GCA_025146925.1. Taxonomy (NCBI): domain Bacteria; kingdom Bacillati; phylum Bacillota; class Clostridia; order Eubacteriales; species [Bacteroides] pectinophilus. Next base: position 2,557,668 of record CP102260.1, read on the forward strand.
TACATTTCTGCAGGGGGACACAATTGCAATTCTTCCGGTCCGGTGCATTTTCTTATATCTCCCCATAATAAGCCCGATTCCTGAACTGTCCATGAATGTTACCTTTGAAAAGTCAAATATTATACTCCTTATCCCTCTTTCTTCAACGACCTCGTCTATAACCTCACGTATCTCGTCCGCAAGGTGATGATCCAGATCAGTATTAAGCCCAATCACAAGTGAGCCCCTCATTGCCATATAGTAATAATTCATTCACTGCTCCAATCCTGCGTTACTTTACGCACATTAATAAACTCAAAAACCCCTGTGCATTACTGATGCACAAGGGTTCATTAGTAGCTATATTGAATTTATCTGGCTATATGTCAGTGTGTTGACACATATGTCGTCGCTTCAGATATATATCTGCTCGTTGGGAAATTAGTAACTATGTACTGATAGTACTTCTTTGCATTCTCTGTCTGATCAAGTGCAACATAGCACTTTGCGCTGTAGTATGCAGCATCTGCCTTGGTACTGTCAAGCTTATATGCTACCGTAAGATCTTCAACAGCCTGATCATACCTGCCGCGCGAATAGTTGGAATATCCTGTATTATACAGCTCGTTAGCTGCACTTGCAGTAGTTGCAGCGGCTATCGTATTGTAAAGGCTCTTGGCATTGTCTGACGGAAGCGAACTTACATCAACATCAACAAGATACTTGGCTGCCTTTGTCGGCTCATTAGCAATATAGGCATTGGCTGCATCAATAACTGCCGTAAGCAGCTTATTATTGCCATCAACACCTGATATGCTCTCAAGCTTCTGGTTAAGCGTATCCCTCTCTGCCGTAACATCCTGCAGCTGCCTTGTCAGTGAATTAAGTTCCGCATTACCGTTAGAAAGCTTTTCACTGTACTCAAGGATACTCTGGTTATAATCGCTTGTAAGGCCCTTGTATCGTGCCGGTGTAATAAGGAACCATATCAGTGCCGCACCTATGAGTGCTCCCACAAGGATATTAATAATCGTAATCGCTCCGTTGCTTGGCTCCTTATACGATGAATGCGGCATTATTACATCATTACCGTTAAGCGGCTGCGTCTCAGTCTTCCTGCTCTTAAGCTTAGGCAGGAAACTGTCCTGTGCTTCCGCCGTTCTGTCGCTCTCAAGTCTCTTTATCTCATTAAGGTATCTTCTTGCCTGCGTATTGCTCACATCAGTCCTCAGTACCTGATTAAGGCACTTTTTGGCTCTTGCATATTCCTTCTCTTTCATGTAAAGCAGTGCGAGAAGAAGCTGTGCCTTAACAAACTTCGGATTCTGTGTCGTAACTTTCTTAAGCTGGATTATCGCAATATCCGAATTGCCTTCCTTAGCTGCAGCAAGCGCTACATTATACTTTCTTATGTTCTGCGTAACCGCTTCAAATCGTGTCTGGTTGGACTGTATCCTTGTTATGTAGCTGCCGGCAAGATTCTTCTCCGGCTTAATATTCTTACTCATTACCCATTCACTGAGAGCCTCAACGACATCGCCCATCTCACAGTACACAAGTGCGAGAAGATTACGTGCCCTGATATTGCCCTTATTGAATGTAAGGCTCATCTTAAGATCTTCTATAGCACCCGACAGATCCCGTACATTCGCCTTCTCAAGTCCGCGGTTATAATATGCATTAGATGCTTTTACTACATCATTATATACTGATACGTCAGCGCCACAGTTAGGGCAGATTGAATCGCCTGTAAGCTGTGCACCGCAATTATAACATTTCATCCCTGTCTCCGTTCCAATACAACTTAGTAACTAATTATTGTCAGTAATTATTACTTATTCTTCTTATTGCTGTTGCTGTCTGATGCTTCAGCCATTATCTTGCCAAGGACATCAGTTATGTCAGGTATATCCTTGTTATATATTGCATCTTCGGCATCCTCTACTTCAAGGATAGGCTGAAACTTCTTAATCTCTTCATCAAAATCTATCATTATCCAACATCACCTTTCTTACTTCACCTGCAAGATATAATGAACCGGCACAGATTACTGTAGCATTGCCGCCAAAGCACTCCACAGACTTCTTAACTGCCTGTCCCACATCCGGTTCCTCATTCACATGCCCATCCGTATATCTTCTGAATGTATCCGCTATCTTTGATACATCAAGGCATCTTGCGCCTTCTATCTGAGTTATGACATATTCATCAAATATATTACTGTCACAAATCTCCTTAATCATCGACGAATAATCCTTGTCATTGACGGCTGAGAACATTAATACATAATGCCCTCGCGTATTCTTCTTCATGGCTGCTGCCGTGTCAAGCAGCGCTGCTATTCCATCCGGATTATGTGCCCCGTCAATATAGAAGCCTTCACAGACCTGCTCCATCCTTCCTTCCCAGGTAACACTTTCAAGGCCTCTTCTTATTCTGTCAATATAATTCTGACGATCCATACTGTCATATGCAATCCTGTCAAAGCATCTGCTCTCAACCAGCATCTGTACCGCTGTCATTGCAAGCGCTGCATTCATCACCTGATACACTGCCGGTGTTGCAAGTCTGAAAACATTATCTTTATAATAAATGCTATCCAGTGAAAAATCAATATGTTTGGAACCTATTTCATGTATTTCACATTGCGATTTTTCGACGCCAGCCGCTTTAATTCCCATTGCTTCGGCTTTTTCTTCTATAACATGTGAATACTCCTGGCCCGCAACATATACCACAGGTGCTCCATGCTTTATTATTCCTGCTTTCTCCGCTGCAATCTTCTCCACTGTATCTCCAAGTATTGCAACATGGTCAAGGCTTATTGATGTGATTACTGTCATCACAGGACTCTCAACTGCATTAGTAGAATCGAGCCTTCCTCCAAGTCCTGTCTCTAATATCACAACATCCGGCTTTTTCATTGCATAATACAGCATTGCAATTCCTACAAAGAAATCGAAATATGATATCTGCCCGAATCCATCCTTCAGAAGCTCAAGTTCTGCCCGATGTACTTTTTCAAAGCAATCCGTAAAATCCTCATCACTTATAAGCTCATCATTAAACCTTATTCTCTCATTCTCCCTGATAAGATGCGGTGATGTAAATACACCGGTGTTAAGCCCCAGACTTCTCAACATTCCTGCTATATACATACAGACAGAACCCTTGCCGTTAGTCCCTGCGATGTGTATTACCTTAAGCTCTCTCTCCGGATTGCCGAGTCTGGCAAGCAGCGCTTTTGTGCACTCAGCCCCCGGTCTGTTGCCATACCTTGATACACTGTTTATATGTTCAACTGCTTCTTCCCATGTCATGCCGTTATCTTCCTTATATACGTTCCTGAATATATTACGGTTGCATCCTTTCCCGGACTCACAAGGCACTTAATTCCATTATACTTCGTAACCTTTCCGTCCTGCTCCTCTTCTTCGGTCCATAAGCCATATGCATCAGGTCTTCTGCTGTCATGCATCTCCTTCAGGTACTCCTCAAGCTTAAGCAGCTCCGACCTTGTAAATGTAGTTATAATTGTACTGAATATTACATCATCAAATGTAAATCTGAAGAAATATGCTTTCCACTGGAGTTCAATCTCTCTGCTGTGCTTTGCTATCATTCCGTCAGTTGCCGAACGTACCTCAGTAAACTCCGCATTCATCTGTTTTAGCAGCTCCCGCTTCTGCATAAGCTGATTACCTAATCCGTCCATCTGTGCCTCTGCCTTTGACAGCTTTTCCTGCGCCCAGTCACGGTCTCTGCTTGCTTTTGTAACATCGGCAAAATACTTTTTTGCCTCATCCTTATTCTTCGTGGAATCGGCTTTTGTATATTCATTCTTAACAGCTTCGAGTCCATCCCAGACTATGTCAGCCTGCTTCTTACTCTCAAGGAGTTCATTATAGACAGCCGTTGCTTTCTCAAACTTCTGCTTCAGCTGCTCTTCCTCGCCTTTCTGCTGCATGATTCTGCTCATGTAATCCTTACGCCTGTTAAGGCTCGTCCAGTACTGTTTCTCTTCATCAGACGAATAGCCTCTGCCTCCTTCAAAGCTTGGCAGAAGGTCTGTTGCAAATGTAAACCTGCCTCCATATCCCTTAACAATAATCCACACAAGCTCAGCAAGCAATATCCTCGGCATTCTGTTAAAGCCTCTCATCATATCATAGGCTGCACCGACTCTGAGACTCATCTCGTCAAATGGTTCAAACCCCATAGCCGTTACTACCATGGCAAGTTTCTGTGTTCCATTCTCATGCCTTATCGTCTTGCCCAGTCCCGCACCCGAAAACTCTGTCGGTCTTACGGTTCTCGCAAGCTCACGCATCATCTCTATCGGCACCTTGTTCAGCGCCATCTGTATCTTTTTGTCGGCTTCCTTAATCTGCTGTGGTGTCTGCGCCGCAAGCTCCCTGTGAAGCCTTGCAAGCATCTGTTCATGGTACTTATCCTTGATTGACACACACATATTGGCAGGTGATATATCATCTCTTTCTGCAAATACCTTTCCCGCCTCACGCGTTATCCATACAGACAGTGTGTCCACGTCCATCGCTTCCGGTATTACCGATGAATCAAGTTCCCTGCATTTGTTGTATACCTCATGCATAAGCCTCTCATTAAGTTCAGCCCTGCTCATTGATGCCATCTGCTCCGACTGCTGCTTTATCCTGTCAACAACCGTCACTACTTTGTAATCAAATCTTCCTTCTCCATCGTTGTTAGCCGGACTCACAAGCATATTAGCCCACTTTGCAAGAGTCCCTATAACTCTTGTTCCCGTCTCCGCTGCTGCACTTGATAAAGACACGCTGCGAAGGACTGCAATCTCTGTACGAAGTTCATCATCACTTAGCTTTTCTGCTGCTTTAAATAAATTCGGCATACCGCATTCCTCCACATATATTAATACAAAAGGGTGGGCGTGCAACTTAGCACTGCCCACCCGGTCAACCGCTGTAGTGCGGATAACAGGACTTGAACCTGCACGTCTGTTGACAATAGAACCTAAATCTATCGCGTCTGCCAATTCCGCCATATCCGCCGGCCGTATAACTGCCAGGCCACAACCTTAGCATAATACATATCCATAATAGCATTTTTTTACATTAACGTCAACCAATCATCAAGTGTACGGGCTCTGTGCGCCCATGTATGTCCTGCAAGTGCAAGCTCCATTCCGGCATGTGCCACCTTACTGCCATACTGACTATTAAGCAGTCTGTGTGCTCCTTCCACAAGTCCACTCATCCTGCCATCCCGTCCTTTAAGGCTGTAGAACACGGCATCCTTTCCGTCAGTCAGTATCTGATTAAGATATCTGCTGCCATCCGTGAGAACCGCTGCGCCGTTAAGCATTGTATTAAATATTCTGTCGTGTGCTCCGTCCTTAAACCACGGCATGACGTTAAGCCCGACCTTTGCCTGTGCAAGTGCTTCAAGACATTTCTTTGAATCTCCCGGGCCGTGGCAGATTATATTATCTTTACATCTGCATTCTAAAGCCTCCCAGCCTGCTCCAAACACATCTACCCTGAATCCCGCATCGGCAAGTTCTGCAACTGCCATTCCGCGATAATGGAATCTTGCCCACAGATCTATAAATATCATATTGGCGTAACAGCTTTTTATATCATCATCTGACAGCTTTCCATTATCACTTCCCTGGCCGTCAAGCTCCCTGACAAGCATCGGTTCTGCTATCTGTTCAAGCGTCTTGTCCGGATTGGCAAGCTGCACATCCAGTATCTCATGATAAAAATCCCGATATTCCCTGTCGAGATGTGCTATGTACCTGTCAAATGTCTCAGGTCTTGTATAATTGCCTGTCATTACAATATCCATCGGACGCTCTTCCCATGGTATCAGGTCTTCGCCGGTTTCAAGCATTGTACCGGCAAGAGGAAGAAAACCTGCAAGCTTTATTCCAGGAAAAAATCGTTTCATATACGCCTCATGATTCTTATCTATACTCACCTGGCGGTATCTCACAGGCAGCTTTGCAATATACTTATGATAATAAAACGGATGGTCGAGCACTATATTCATACATGGGATATCCTGTGTATCCCAGAATACGCTTCCGTCATCAGCATAGAGAAACCTCTCTCCTGCAAGCCCGTTGAAGTTAAAAGACAGCATATAAATGCTGCTGCCTGTCCTTCGTGCATCCTCAACAAACGCCTTAAGCTGCCTGAAGCTTAATTCATCACTCATAAGATTATAGAAAAATATCCTGTAACCCAGCCTGTCAAATTCCTTTGCAAGCTCATATGAGAAGAATTCCTGTGTCTCTACACCACCGCAGAACATAACCAGACATTTATCTGACATTCTTAATCTCCTCAAACAGCTCCAGGTCTGACTGTGATATCTTAACATTAGTGCATATGTCCTCGCCTCCCGGCTGCTTCACATGTACCTCAATTATAGTACCTTCCCTTATTGCACCTTTGCTCACCGCCTGTAAGAACATGGGGAATTTCGGATGATTTGCCGTGAATCTGTCCCATGCACCTTTTATCTTTAATATACTTGCCGGATTAAACATTAATATTACTCCTCTGTTAATTATTGTTTTATTTCATTTATATTTCTTCAAGCTTCTCTTTTATCTTAAGGGCTGATGGTGTCTGTGCAAGACCTCCCTCGCTTGTCTCCTTGAGACCTGCAGGCATTGCGTTGCCTATTCTTCGCATCGTATCAATCACCTCATCCGGATCAATTGCACTTCTTATACCTGCAAGTGCCATCTGTGCAGATGCTATTGCATTAACAGCGCCTGCAGAATTACGCTTTATGCATGGCACTTCAACAAGCCCGCATACAGGGTCACACGCAAGACCAAGCATATTTTTAAGTGCCATCGCCATTGCGTTAACTATGCAGTCATTATCACCGCCCGCAAGATATGCAAGCCCTGCTGCTGCCATTGCACTTGCAGAACCTATCTCCGCCTGACATCCACCGGATGCTCCGGCTATGCTTGCATTCTCTGCTATTACTGCTCCTATTCCCGCTGTTATGAACATCGCTTCAACAATCCTGTCCTCAGGCACATTGAAAATCTCTTCATACGCTATGAACACTGCCGGTATAACTCCACATGAGCCGGCTGTAGGTGCGGCAACTATACGCCGCATGCATGCATTGGATTCCCCCATCTTAACTGCCTTTTCCATTGCCAGTGACGTAAAATCACTGCACAGCTTTTTATCAGACATATTGTATATATGAAGTTTCTCGCCATCACCACCAGCAAGCCCGCTTGCTGACCTGAGCCTGCTGTCATATGACTTGTCCGCCTGCTTCATGGCAGTGTACATGGCTCTCATGCCTGCAAATGATTCGCTCTGCACTACCTGTCTCTCAATGCAGTCCTCTTCCATAATGACCTTCCATATCGGAAGCTTTTCATCTGAACAAATTGTAAGAATATCTTTTACGGAATGATATCCTGCCATAACTGTCTCCTTTTTATTCTACTCAATCGAAAGGTATGTAACCTTCTTCACGCCTTCCACCTTCTCAAGCCATCTGATGCCATCCTCCGGTATCTCCTGATCACACTCAAGTACCATTACAGCCTCGCCGCCGCGGTTTGAGCGGTACAGCTGCATGGTTGCTATATTAACACCTTTGTGCGAAAGCATTGATGTTACCTCTGCAACATGCCCCGGCTGGTCAAGATTATGAACAACAAGTGTCGGGTAATCGCCTGAGAAATTGGTATCAATTCCGTCAATCTGTGCAATATTTATCCTTGCACCGCCTATGGACTGGCCTATCACTTCAAGCTGCCTTCCTGACTGCCCGGTAAGTATAAGCTGCGCCGTATTCGGATGTGCATCCTTCAGCCGCGCTTCACCAAAATGCACCTCCATCCCCTGCTCCTTTGCAATCTCGAAGCTGTCCGGTATTCTCATGTCATCAGTGTTCATTCCAAGCAGTCCTGCCACAAGAGCCTTCCTTGTACCATGCCCTTTACCTGTTGCAAGAAATGAACCGTACAGATTAATCTGTGCCTTACTGACAGGCTCTCCCATAAGCTTCCGCGATATATATCCTATCCTCACAGCCCCTGCCGTATGTGAGCTGGATGGTCCTACCATTACCGGACCTATTATGTCAAATATATTCATGCAGGCCTCCATTTCATTCTAGTTCATGTCCCTAGTGCTTCTTCTTTTTAACGCACACATAAGCCACTGCAGCTGCTGCTATTATTACCACAAATACTGCATATATTACACCTTTGCCGGTATTTTGATTCTGCTTTGGAACATCGGAACTAATCACTGCCGTATCATAAGAATCTGCTGCACCTATAACTGCACCTACGCCTGACGGAGCCTTATCCGTAAGGACAAATAATCCATGCATGTCTATACTTCCGTCACTGTCACGCGTAGGAACTATGTTATTATAATCCACTGATTCAAACCAGTCTGCAGATACCTTGCTTCCATCCTTATTAACACATTCCCTGCTGTCTATATTCTTACAAATATAGTTGTTCGTTTTGTAGATGACATCATCATTCTGTCCTTTAAGTGTAAACTTGTCAGATGACATTTTCCCGGAATCGGTAACAGCCGCCGTATAAAAGCTGATTACATTTTCAAGGACATATCCCGTATTTCCTGAATACTTTTCGCCGTTCTTAGGTGTAAGCTGGTAATTATTCCTGCTGTCCGTTCCTCCCGTTCTTGAAAAATGTCCGTTATCCACTGACGTACAATTATATACCCGGCAGTCCGGCCCATTATTACTCATTATTCCCGAACCTCCGTTATTCCATGCCACACAATTTTTAAGCACATGTTTTCCGGTAAGACCTTCTCCACCAAGCTTGAAGCCATTACCACTCGCCTTGGAATTACTTCCGTCTTTAAGCATTCCGTTATTATATGCAAGTGAATTCTGTATCGTAACAGGCTCTATCGGACCATATCCTTCTGTATCCTTGGCATACAGATCGTATCCGTCATCAGCATTAGAATATGCAATACATCCGTCGAATACATTGTCACTGCCAACTGACAGCTTGGCGGCAAATCCATCTGCATCATTCTGCTTACTGTCACAATTATAATATGATGAGCAATTCTTAATCTGATTTCCCGAAGGCCACCATTCTGACGGTTCGCCGCCGGAGTAACTTATCTGAAGGCCTGTAGAACCATTCTCATAAATATTACACATTTCTATTGTATTATTGCTTCCTGACACATGTATTCCCTTGGTTCCGTCTGAAGCGTTACATACATCTATTCCGTATATATTCCAGTAATTACCTTTTAACGAGATTACCGCATCCGATGATTTGGCAATTGAAGATCCATTAAACACTGCTCTGCCTGCATTCTCAGCCTTAAGTGTAATAGGCGCATCCTTTGTTCCGCTTACGCTGTATGTAATTGAAAGCACCGTCTTCATATTATATGTTCCGTCAAGCAGAACTATTGTCTGGCCTGCCCTGGCATACGCTGCCGCAGTTGCTATATCTACAGGAGCTTCCTTTGTTCCTGAAGCATCTGCCGCCCCCTGTGGTGATACATAGACAATGCCGTTTCCTGCTGCCACTGCGTCTTTTCTTGTTACTTTATCTTTTATCTCTACAGGTGAATAATCCTTTAGCAAAAGCCTGTCAGAGTATTCCCTGCTGCCATCTGCATTTATAGCGTTTTCATATGGCTTAACCGTTGTGATAAATGTAGTATCACCCATCGGAAGGCTGATGCCCTTATCAGACAATGCAAACTTTACCGCATCTCCTGAAGATATCTCCTGCCCGTCTATATATATATTGCCATGGTCATCCTTTACCGTTAGTGTTCCTTTTACATTACCTGTAAAACGATATATGTAATCATCGGATGAAGTAGTCGTTCCGTTAAATGTCTTAACCGATACCTTGTCATAATCTGCCCACGCTGATTTATCAACAGCTGCTTTTTCTTCCGCCGTAGGTGTGTGCTGTTCATAAGAAATATCAGTAACCTCTACAGTCCCTATACGGCTTGCATAAAAACCTATATACACATTCTCTTTATCCTGCTTAAGAAGCTTCTCAGGATTATAAATGCGCTTTGAGTAATTAATCTTACTCCAGTCATCACTGTAGTAATTAAATACATATCCGTTGCTGTCTTTAACAACTTCAAAATTATAATACAGATTCTTTGCATTGTCTGATTTAAACACTGTTGCGTCCTTGTCAAAATACTGCGTCACATCACACGTGCCACCATTATTACTCTTTCCCGACGCATCTATATTACCAAACAGAGTTCTTATTCCCGGAATACATGTCTTTGTTGCCTCATTTTTTGTTGCTGCACATATCTCGGCCTGATTCAGGTAATCAGCACTTGCATCTTTGCTTCCAAGGCTGTCTGTGACAATTATTCCAAAAGAAGACTGATTATCTGCTTTGTCTACCTTTGTTACGTGAAATCTTCCTCTTACAGTCACATTGTAATCGTCTGATTTGACCTTAGTATAATACATCACAAACCCTGACTGCCCGGTATTGGCCATCTTACCATTGCTGCCCGAATTAAGCTGCAGAGTCCCTGACGCAGCGTCATATGACGCATCTTTCATCTTGTCCGACTGCGTTCCAAGCTTAACCGTCTGCCATTTTCCATCTTCAAGTGTTTTCCCTGAATCAGTACCGGCTTTTATACTAACCGGGCATATTGCCAATACTATTCCTGCTGCAGCCATTAACGCGGCTGCAATGTCCATAATAGTTCTTAACCTTTTCTTTCCCATACTCTGCTCCATTCAATTCAAATTAATGAATAATTATATTTTATTTACACTGCATTATACTCCAAGCCACTCTTTTCTTCCATATAAAAATGAAAGTCTGATAAAAAAGCAAAAAAAAGAACGCATACGCGTTCTTCTTACTCTCATTATTAAAGTGAGCCCACCGGGGTTTGAACCCGGGACACCTAGATTAAAAGTCTAGTGCTCTACCAGCTGAGCTATGAGCCCATACATCTTCGATTCGTAAACCGATTAATGGAAATCGCGACCAGCCGAATCGTTACAGCTTCACGATCCAAGCTGGGCTAGTTGGATTCGAACCAACGAGATGCAGGGATCAAAACCCTGTGCCTTACCGCTTGGCGATAGCCCATTAAAGGGTGAGTACAGGGATTCGAACCCTGGGCCTTCAGAGCCACAATCTGACGCGATAACCAACTTCGCTATACCCACCATGTAATTAAAAAGTGTGCCCGAAGGGATTCGAACCCCCGACCCACGGCTTAGAAGGCCGTTGCTCTATCCAGCTGAGCTACGGACACACAAAGCGGGTGATGGGAATCGAACCCACGTATCTAGCTTGGAAGGCTAGTGTTCTACCATTGAACTACACCCGCATAAAACATATTATATTAAGTTACAGATGATATTCCGTAACCAATCGGGGTGACAGGATTCGAACCTGCGACCTCTTGATCCCAAATCAAGCGCTCTAGCCAAGCTGAGCCACACCCCGATATAACTGCTGCTTAGCGGCTTCAGAATCTTTAGTACCGCAACGCAAGTGTTATTATATTATAAGGCTATCAGAATGTCAACACTTTTTTTAAAGTTTTTTTGATTTTTTTTACTTTTTTTTGACAAGCCCCATTTCAAGCAGTTTTGCCTTCATTGCAGCCAGTGCTTTGCCCCTGTGACTGATACTGTTTTTGACTTCCATTGACAATTCGGCAGTCGTTGCATCATATTCCGGTACATATACTATAGGATCGTATCCAAAGCCATTCTCACCCTTCTGTTCATAACCGATAAGCCCCTCTATCGTTCCCCTTGTTGTAAGTGTACGTCCGTCAGGAAGCGCCGCTGCAATAACACATACAAACCTTGCACTTCTGTCATTGCCTGTAACGCCTTCAAGCCTGTCTATTATAGACCTGTTCTTAATATCATATGACGTATCTTCTCCCATATATCTTGCAGAATACACTCCCGGTTCCTTATTAAGATAGTCAACTTCAAGACCCGAATCATCTGCAAGAGTAATCATATTGCATTCCTGCATTACTGCCCGTGCCTTAATAAGAGCATTTTCCTCAAATGTTGTTCCATTTTCATCTATATCAATATTAATTCCGGCATCCTTCATGGATACAACTTCAACATCAAGGTCAGACATAATCATCTGTATTTCCTTCATCTTGCCGGCATTACCTGTTGCAAATATAATTTTTTCTGCCATTTCAATATACCTTTCTACACTATTCTATCATGTTACTGTCTGCTTCACGTCACACATTCTGCTATATATTCCGCTAATCAATACTGTCGGTAAACATCTTAAGGCATATATTACAGTTCTTGGATTCCTCAACATGTTCCCATGACCTTCCGTTAAGACTCACATACCCGCACCCGTCATCAAGAACTACATCTGCAGTATACTCATCCGCGCGGTATTCTATGGCAACCGGACGCACTGAGCCCGGAGTCTTAATCTTAATAATTACAGCACACTGTGAGCCTGCTGCAAGTTCAACCGGCTTATCCAGCTTAACCGTGTAATATCCCGCATTGACAAAGCTTCCCTTCTGGACAAACTGCATCTTATCAAATGACGCCGTGCTCTTAAAATCATTTACAAGATATATCTCATATTCTGTCGCCTTGCCGGTTGCATAAAAGCTTACTGCGCGAAGCAGCTCATCATCCTCAACCGTATATACATTAGAAAAGTATGCCGTTGAATCATCATATCCCATCTGACCTACCCAGCCGCACTGGTCCGTCTGATAGATCTTCTCATAATTATCCGTACTTTCAATTCCTGTATATACCACATTATGCATACCAATATTAGAATCATAATACGATACATAAAATAATCCGTTATCTCCAAATGAGCTTCCCCAGCTGTTCATGCAGATAAATGCACCGTCTCCCTCAAGAGTTCCGTTGAAATTATACTTGGAATAATTGTCATCCCAGCCCACGATAACAACATCATGATTAGGCCTGTTTGTTCCTATGTAACAGTATGCATTGTTAGATTTGTTGTAATACCTTGAATATCCGCTTCCTGACGTCATCTGCGTATATATGGACGTCTGCACGCCACCATGCAGGAATACTGCTTTCTTAATACTCTCAAAATTCTTGCTGTCGATAATCTGGACTTCCTGGACATGCTTCACAGGCTTTGCGTCATAATTACATATTCCGTCACCATAAGGGTCATCCTCTTCCTTCACAGGTCCTTTCCACGATGCCAGATACGCTATTGCGCGCATACACTCGCCACCATCCGCCTGAGTTCCCTTAAAGCCGTTATTAACACTCATATTATCTACTGAAAATGTATAATGTTCTTTTGGGAGCAGCCCTGATTCAAGTGCCGTACATGCGGCAAATGCCCAGCATGTGCTCAGCCTGCCCTGATTACGCACTGATGGCAGCTTGTCCAGGTCAGCATATGTAAATCTTGACGGAAGAACATTGGCACTTTTCTTGCTGTCATTAAGGAATACTGTATTCTTATCTATATCCCACTTATAACCATAACCAAATGCCTTCTCAAGCACTTCAGCCTGCACATATGCATCACCATCAATAATCTGCGCAGCATTCTTTATCTGTGACACATTCTCTCCCACAGTCATAAAATCCGTGCCAATCTCAATATCTGCCCTTGCGCTGCCTTTCATTATAATGATGCTGCTTTCATCTATGCATGCAAATGCACATTGAAAATCCTTAGTAAAAAGATTCTCATCTAACATAATCTGATTATCACTGTTCATGATAATCTGCCCTTTTGACACTTCACGCTCTTTGCCATCCAGAACAAGTTGTATTCCACGGGAATTAATCTCCTGTGCAATAATCATATTCCATTCTGCCGGGCGTTCATCATTTGAAACAGTCTGGCCTACTGCAATCTCTTCCCTTAAGAGCCTTCCGCCAAAGATGACTCCGGCAAACACAACTGCAATTACAACAAGTGTAATATACAGTCCCTTATTATCTTTCAATTCGTTCCTCCACGTCTCGGCGGCTTCGGACCTAAGAACTGGTAGAAGTAAGTCTTAATCATACCATTGTAAATCTTACGGTTCTTATCAGCTTTTCTGCCAAAATATTTTTCTGCATCTTCATAGGAAGTTATCATATATGCCGACCATGTATCCAGCTTGGCGAATTGTCTTCCAAAAGCCTCATATATAGGCGGCAGAGCTGACTTTTCCTCAAGTCTTTCACCATATGGCGGGTTGGTTATAATAAATCCGTATTTTTTAGGATGGCTCAGTTCACGTACATCTCTCTTCTGGAAATGTATGAGCTTGTCCACACCAAATCTGGCAGCATTCATTCTTGCCACCTTAAGGACCTCATCATCAATATCATAACCCTGAATATCAACATCAATATCGAGATTAACCATATCCTTTGCTTCTTCTATTACAGCATCCCACTCAGCTGGCGGTATAATATTATCCCACTTCATAGCTGTAAATGTTCTGTTCATTCCCGGAGCAATTGAAGCAGCCATCATAGCTGCCTCAATTGGAAATGTACCACTTCCGCAGAATGGATCAACAAGTATTCTGTCCTTATTCCATGGTGTCAGCATAATAAGCGCCGCTGCGAGTGACTCAGAAATCGGTGCTGCACCGGCTACCGGCCTGTATCCTCTCTTGTGAAGTGAATTGCCTGTTGTATCAAGTGCTACAAGTACCTCATCCTTGACTATATTGATACGGATAGGATATTCACTTCCTGTCTCCTCAAACCAATCTGTCTTATATTTTAACTTAAGTCTCTCAACTATTGCTTTCTTAACTATACTCTGTATATCTGAAGAGCTGAAAAGCTTGCTGTTAACTGAGTTAGCTTTTGTTACCCAGAATTTTCCATTCTTTGGTATGAGGTTCTCCCACTCAAGCGCCTTTGTATTCTCAAACAGCTCATCAAATGTCTCTGCCTTAAACCTTCCGACCTGCATAAGAACCCTTTCAGCCGTTCTTAAACCTACATTAGCCCTGCATATAGCCTCTGCATCACCTTCAAATGTTACTCTTCCGTCTTCAACCTGCGTTATCTCATATCCCAGATCCGTTATTTCTCTCTTAAGCACCGCTTCAAGTCCAAAATGACACGGCGCAACCAGCTTAAAAATCTCCATATAAACCTGTCTGCTCTCTCTTTATTTATTTTGTATGTTATTTTTTATTTCATATTTCCCATGTTCTTAATTGTAAGGCGTAGCCGCTGCATTGTCAACCAAATGCCCCATATCCGCCAATAACACTTTTTGCTGCATATCCCATCTCATCAGCCCTTCTTGCCGCTATCATACTGTTGGCACCTCTGTCGCAATAGAATATAAGTACAGCCGTCTTATCATATCTTACTATCTCCCTCTCAAATGTATTCATCTCCATGTGCACCGCACCTTCAACATGCTCCTGAAGATACTCGTTTTGCGGCCGCAGATCAATAAGCACTGCATTCTTATCCTGCATGTATGCCTTTACCATCCTTGCATTAATAATCTCAAATGACATATCATCATCCCGGCACTCAATATATAATATATATTATTCATATTTCAAAAAAATGCAGCATGGTCATGACTTATGTACTCAAATAATTTCATATATCATACATATATCCTGACCACACTGCGCCCCACTATTTATTATCTCGAAATAATATACAGATGCCTGTTAGTAACAATCATCCTCTTTATTATAAGAATTGCCAAAGCAGTCCGAACTGTCTGAACTGTTCTTTGAACTGTTTTTTGAACTGTTCTTAGAACTGTTATAAGAACTGTTCCTGGATGAATTGTCTGATGCATTCTTCGATGAATTCTTTGATGAATTCCCCATTGAATCTGTTGAATTACTCTCTGATGAGTTATAGCTGTTCTTTGCCATTATCAGGCCCTCCTTATAAGCTTATATTAAATATGCTACATATCCTAGTATTACTTATAATCCTTCTTTTTATTCAGTACTTATCGCATCTTTCGACATTATTTAAAATTTTTTTCATTTTTCTGCAATTTCCTGTTGCAAAACATGAAATCATATGATATATTATCATTTGTAAGAAGAAATTCCCCTTATTATTTCTTTTTACTATAACCCCTTATTAATTATTTATACTCCCCTCAGAGAGACCATACAACTAAGTTGTATGGTCTTTCGCTTTCTATAATATTATTTTCAAACTAATATTATTTTTATACTATCTATATAAACTACATAACAGTCATCAGGATTTCCCGGTAAAGCAGCCAGCATGTCAAAAACAATAAACAAACAAAAAAGGACCTGTACACATACAGATCCTCAAACAGTGCGCCAAAAGGGACTCGAACCCCCAACCTTTCGGTCCGTAGCCGAACGCTCTATCCAATTGAGCTATTAGCGCATACATATTAAATTGATTTGTATTAGCAAATCCAAGTGCCGGCGACCGGACTTGAACCGGTACGGGAATTTCTTCCCATTGGATTTTAAGTCCAAGGCGTCTGCCAATTCCGCCACGCCGGCCTAAAATGCTTAACCGCATTAAGTGGGGCCTATAGGGCTCGAACCTATGACCCTCTGCTTGTAAGGCAGATGCTCTCCCAGCTGAGCTAAGACCCCATATGATATTGCAGATATCATATGATAAACTGTAATAACACAAGCGACCCGGATGGGGTTCGAACCCATGACCTCCGCCGTGACAGGGCGGCGCTCTAACCAACTGAGCCACCAGGCCAAATTACTAATGTATTATATCACTAAAATACCTGATATACAATAGATATAATATTCAATTAAATAAAATAATGGACCTTCGGGGACTCGAACCCAGGACCGACCGGTTATGAGCCGGTTGCTCTAACCAACTGAGCTAAAGGTCCATATAAGAGCCGACAATCGGACTTGAACCGATAACCTGCTGATTACAAATCAGCTGCTCTGCCAATTGAGCCATGTCGGCATGTATAAAATTCATAAAACCTATATACACGAAAATGACTCCAAGGGGATTTGAACCCCTGTTACCGCCGTGAAAGGGCGGTGTCTTAACCGCTTGACCATGGAGCCTTAATAATTATATATATTAAAAAGCTCCCCGAGTAGGGCTCGAACCTACAACATCACGGTTAACAGCCGTGCGCTCTACCATTGAGCTATCGAGGAATATGCGCTGCAATGCCACGCACTACTTACTGAAAGGTTTTGACCCTTCAAAACTGCACATTAAATTATCTTTTACATCCCTTACCTTCGGATAACTCCTCAGGCACTCTCTTTCTATCCGTTTCTTTCTTCGGTTAAGCCCTCGACCTATTAGTACTGGTCAACTGAATACATTGCTGTACTTACATCTCCAGCCTATCAACCTTGTCGTCTTCAAGGGGTCTTACCTGATTACTCAGTGGGATATCCCATCTTGAGGGGGGCTTCACGCTTAGATGCCTTCAGCGTTTATCCCTGCCCGACTTGGCTACCCGGCCGTGGCATTGGCATGCCAGCCGGTACACCAGAGGTCAGTCCGTCCCGGTCCTCTCGTACTAAGGACGGCTCCTCTCAGATATCCTGCGCCCGCGCCGGATAGGGACCGAACTGTCTCACGACGTTCTGAACCCAGCTCGCGTACCGCTTTAATGGGCGAACAGCCCAACCCTTGGGACCTACTCCAGCCCCAGGATGCGATGAGCCGACATCGAGGTGCCAAACCACTCCGTCGATGTGAACTCTTGGGAGTGATAAGCCTGTTATCCCCAGGGTAGCTTTTATCCGTTGAGCGATGGCAATCCCACTTTATGCCACCGGATCACTAAGTCCTACTTTCGTACCTGTTCCACCCGTCGGTGTCACAGTCAAGCTCACTTCTGCCTTTGCGCTCTGCGAATGGTTTCCGTCCATTCTGAGTGAACCTTTGAGCGCCTCCGATACCCTTTCGGAGGCGACCGCCCCAGTCAAACTCCCCGCCTGGCATTGTCCCACCGCCGGATCACGGCGGCTGGTTAGAAACCTAGCAATGCAGGGGTGGTATCCCAACGCCGGCTCCATGACAACTGGCGTCATCATTTCTCAGCCTCCCACCTATCCTGTACGTGCAATGCCAGATCCCAGTGCCAAACTAGAGTAAAGCTCCATGGGGTCTTTCCGTCCTGGCGCGGGTAGCCAGCATCTTCACTGGCACTTCAATTTCACCGGGTGCATTGTCGAGACAGCGCCCAAATCATTACGCCTTTCGTGCGGGTCGGAACTTACCCGACAAGGAATTTCGCTACCTTAGGACCGTTATAGTTACGGCCGCCGTTTACTGGGGCTTAAGTTCGATGCTTCGTTTCCTGACATCTCCCCTTAACCTTCCAGCACCGGGCAGGCGTCAGCCCATATACTTCACCTTTCGGTTTTGCATAGACCTGTGTTTTTGCTAAACAGTTGCTTGGGCCTATTCTCTGCGGCCACATTGCTGTGGCACCCCTTCTCCCGAAGTTACGGGGTCATTTTGCCGAGTTCCTTGACAATGCTTCTCCCGCCGGCCTTAGGATTCTCTCCTCATCTACCTGTGTCGGTTTACGGTACGGGTACAATGGACACTATAGCGGCTTTTCTTGACGGCAGGCTCCGGAACTTCGCTACTTTTGTTTCGCTCCTCTCACCGCTCTGGCTTGCATGCGGGTTTTGCCTCGCATACGCCTCCTCGGCTTTCACCGGGCTTTCCTTTCCCGGCTTTCCTTTACCTCCCGTGTCCCCACAGTTCTGATCCATTGCAGTACAGGAATCTCAACCTGTTGTCCATCGGCTACGCGTCTCCGCCTCGCCTTAGGCCCCGACTTACCCGGGGCAGATCAGCTTTACCCCGGAAACCTTGGATATTCGGCCTTAAAGATTCTCACTTTAATCTCGCTACTCATTCCGGCATTCTCTCTTCATGACACTCCACGGCTCCTTGCCGGTACCGCTTCGCCGCGTCATCAATGCTCCTCTACCAACCATACTTGTGTATGATTCCCATGCTTCGGTGTCGTGTTTCAGCCCCGGACATTTTCGGCGCGGGACCTCTCGGCTAGTGAGCTATTACGCACTCTTTGAATGCGTGGCTGCTTCTGAGCCAACATCCTAGCTGTCTTTGAAATCCCACATCCTTTTCCACTTAACACGCACTTTGGGACCTTAGCAGTGGGTCTGGGCTCTTTCCCTTTTGACCACCCAACTTATCTCGTGCAGTCTGACTCCTGTGAATCATCACCACGCCATTCGCAGTTTGATATTCTTCGGTAGGCTTTGACGCCCCCTAGGAAATTCAGTGCTCTACCTGCGTGTGACTGTCACAGGGCTAGCCCTAAAGCTATTTCGAGGAGAACCAGCTATCTCCGGGTTCGATTGGAATTTCTCCCCTACCCACACCTCATCGCCACCCTTTTCAACGGATGTGCGTTCGGCCCTCCACTACCTCTTACGGCAGCTTCAGCCTGGACATGGGTAGATCACCCGGTTTCGGGTCCACGTTTACTGATTACATGCACTCTTCATGCTTGCTCTCACTTCGGCTCCGTACCTTAAGTACTTAACCACACCGGTAAACGTGACTCGCCGGACCGTTCTACAAAAAGTACGCGGTCGGACTTTAACGTCCTCCCACAGCTTGTATACACAGGGTTTCAGGTTCTCTTTCACTCCCCTCCCGGGGTCCTTTTCACCTTTCCCTCACGGTACTATGCGCTATCGGTCACTGGGTAGTATTTAGCCTTACGGGGTGGTCCCCGCTCTTTCCCACAAGGTTTCTCGTGTCTCGTGGTACTCTGGATACTGCCTCGCTGCCTTCGGATTCGGATAC